>NZ_JBIQOE010000243.1:0-3598 GCF_047739415.1 Mesobacillus sp.
AGTGCATTATGTATTTCCCTGCTAACAAAAAAATGACCTTTCCTACACAGCCAAATGATGGAGTAGATTTATTTTAATTCAACATATGGCCGCTGCACTTCAAGCTACTTGCTGTATATTAAGTTTCAGGTCGCAACCGGAAGCTCTTTTATAAATATGGACTGTTTCACATCAATAAAGCCGATTTGTATACCCTTCATTTAATTCCTTTGCAACTTGTTCAGGGGTAGTATTTGGCAGTTTTGTGTGAGCAACCAACATGTTAGGGACAGAAGGGAGAAACTCTTTCTCTAGCCATGAATCTGGCTGCCACAACTTTGATCTGATAAATACCTTGGCACAGTGAGCGTAACATTCCTCAACTTCTACTAAAATACCAAATAAGGGTGTATTTCCGTTGACAGCAGTTTTTTCGAGAAGTTCAGAATCACGACAAATATAAGCTTTACCATTAATTCTTAACGTTTCACCTAACCCGGGTATTAAAAAGAGCATCCCAATATTAGGGTTTGTAATGATGTTATGGACAGAATCCATTCTACGATTTCCTGGACGTTCCGGGATGAACAAATGTTTTTCATCAAGGACTGCTACAAACCCCGGGGCATCTCCGCGTGGTGAAACATCACAGTGTCCATCAGCGTTAGAAGTAGACATAGATAAAAAGGGAGACTTTGAGATAAACTCCCTGCAATGATCGTCAATAAAAGAAATGACTTTATTCGCAGCCCTTAGGCTTGGGTTTCCAATAGAGGAACGAAACTCTTCAAATTCTTCTTGTGTAAAAATAATCTCTTTATACTTCTTTATCATGTGATCACCTTTCAATTTGGAATTTATAACAATAGTACCATTTTATAGGATTGATAGCTTTGATTTTTACTATAGGCTTTTTTTACATTGATTGTGGGTATTCGAATAAACCTAATTACCGCATTCTGACAGGGTTTTGGACTATTTTCTATTTGCTCATTAGGTGGTTCACCCTTGATCGTTCAGAGGAATTAATCCAGAGAAAACTCTTGAATCATCCCAATTAGACAATGATGTTAAAACTCGCAAAGATATTAAAATGATCCTTTAAAAAACAAATGCCGTCTAATGAAGCATTATATGCAAGTTTATATTCTTTTAGAAAGGGAAACAAAAGAAGGAACAACCACTGCAGAAAAGGAGATGATAGAAAATGAAATTCAAAAATGTACTATTGTCTATCCCACTAGGTGCAGGAATCATTTTGGCCGGTTGTGCTGCTGATGAAGAGCCGCCACCGGAAGATGAAAATAACATGGAAAACATAGAAGAGCAGGAAGATAACCAAGAACCAGACGTAACGGAAGAGCCTAGTGAAGAAAATCCTGACGAAGAAGAACCCGACTTAGATGAAGAACCTAGTGAAGAGGATAATAATTAGTAATGCGGAAAACACCTGTCATTGTACAGGTGTTTTTTTGGTTAAGGACAATTATACTCGTTTCAGGACATATGTCCTTTTCGTATATTCATGTTCTGTCATTTAATTAATACAAAGATGAGATTTGGGGAGAGAGAAATGAGAGGTTTAATTTTTGCTTTTTTAGGGGGAGCTTTTATCACGCTGCAGGGTGTGGCGAATGCGAGGATCAGCCAGGATATTGGTACATGGCAGACGGCTTCGATTACTCAACTTACCGGGTTTTTAGCGGCTTTGTTTGTCTTGATCTTTGCTGTAAAAGGACAATGGCAAGGACTGAGCAAAGTGAGACCCCTATATTTGATTGGCGGTACTTTTGGGGCAATTGTTGTTTTTGGAAACGTTACTGCGATTCATTTTATTGGTGTCACTCTAACAGTTTCTGCGATGTTGATCGCCCAGCTTGCGATGACATTCCTGATTGACCGGAATGGATGGTTCGGGGTAAAGAAACAAAAAATGAGGATGCCACAGCTGATTGGTATTACAATGATGGTAGCAGGTGTGATGATCCTGGGGTGGTAATCGAAGGGATTAACAAGATTAAAGGGGCAGGAAAAGCTTATGAAAGAATTAAAAGCATCGGAACTGATAGAAACGTATTTGCGGTCTCACCAGATACAATCTTTATTTAATGAGGAGATTCTTCCTTACCTAACTTTATTTGAATTTGAAAAAGGGGAGCAGATCTGTTCCCAGGGTGAGGCTGTTGAGTATCTATATATACTGGTTAAGGGGAAAGTGAAGATTTTTACCACTTCAGAAGAGGGGAAGACATTGATTCTTTCCTTTAAAACTCCGCTTGAAGTCATTGGGGACATTGAATATGTACAGGAAATTGATACGATCAATACCGTTGAGGCTGTTTCTCCTGTCGTCATGATCGGAGTCCGGCAAAGTGTGCTGCGAAGATTTTTAAAAGATCACTCTCCATTCCTGCAATTTTTGCTGAAGATCATTACAAGGAAATTCTATATCAAATCCCAGTTCATGCGCCATAACATCCTGTATCCGGTAGAGACTCGATTAGCCAGCTATCTCGTATCAGTCGCCTATGATGAAAACGAAGCGCTGGTCAACGGGAAGGTAAGTACATCGAATCTCACTGACATTGCTAATTTAATTGGAACAAGCTACCGCCATCTTAACCGGGTCATTAAGGAATTCTGCTTAAATGATCTGGTGGAACGAGACAGCGGTGCAATCGTAATCAAAGATTTGGAAGGACTCAAGTCCCTTGCTAAGGAAAATCTTTATGAATAGGGAGGGTAAACAATGCTTTTAGGCTTACTATTTGCATTAATGGCTGGCACGCTTGTCGGCCTGCAGAATATTTTTAACAGCAAGGTAAATGAAAAAGCGGGCTCGTGGACGACAACGACTTTAGTATTAGGGTTAGGATTCCTGGCATCCTTCATCCTCGGCCTGTTCTTTGAAGGGAGCCAACTTTTCAATTTACAGGAAATGAAATGGTGGTACTGGTTCAGCGGATTGCTCGGAATCGGAGTCGTTTCAGGCATCGTCCAGGCGATTAGGTTCCTTGGACCGACCTTTGCGATATCAATTGTATTGACTTCACAGCTCGGTTTCGCGGTTTTATGGGATTCATTAGGCTGGATGGGATTGGATAAGGTACCGTTTACTTTCCAACAATTTCTCGGCGTACTCGTCATTATAGCTGGATCCATTGTCTTTAAGTGGAGCGAAGGAAGGGAAGAAAAAGCTGAGGTAATACATTCCCGCCATGACCAAAAAGCAGAAGTATCATGATCAATAGTTTAGTGCAACTTTATAGGGAAATCTTAAACGGTATTTATATAATGCCGTTTTTTCTAATGTAGTTGTTATGCCAATAAGTTGAATCGAAATGGTTGAAAATATATTTATCCAGATATAAGTGGTATAATCTATAAAAAGAAAAAACGGAACTATACATAGGAGCTGAACTTGTGAATCCCATCGAAAGATTTTCTAGATACTTAATTGATAATGCACATGAAATCAGTAAGGAAATTACCGATTATAATTTGAAAAAACTCGAAATTGATCTTCCTGCAGAAATTATCGAACAATCGAGGAAGACGAATAAGGCATTCGTGGAATTCCTCGGCAACACACTGAACCTTTCAAAGGAAGCTGCGGCTG
>NZ_JBIQOE010000244.1:0-4020 GCF_047739415.1 Mesobacillus sp.
TCAAGCCCCAGGCCGATATAGAAAAATAAGTCTGCGTCTGCCAGTGCCATCATATCTTTTTGGGAGGGCTCGAATGTATGCTCATCTGCTCCCGGTGGGTAGATGGTTTCAACATTTACATACTCACCGCCAATTTGCTGAGCGAAAAACTGGAGTGGATAAACAGTGGTGTAGACTTGCAGCAGATCGTCATTCTCTTTTTGATCTGCGGCATCTTGCCCACAGCCGCTTAGAAGAGCAGCAATAACCATTAATAAAGATAAAATAAATGCAGTTTTTTTCATAAGTGCCTCCTGTTATTTAAAACGGACTCATTACGATTTACGTAATGAACTTTATTTGTTATTAGTTTTCTTGTCATGGGGATAAATATTAATTCGTAATGGTTACGATTTACCTTCTGTATCATACAAAAGGATGACAGCAAAATCAAGTAAAACATTTTGGTTCAGGTTCAGTTTGAGGTATTCTATTAGAAAGAAACTGTTTAAAAGGAGAAGAAAAATATGAGAATGCTTGATGAAATCCTTGATTTTAATGAAAAGTTTGTAGCAGAAAAGAAATATGAAGAATTCACCACAACTAAGTTTCCGAATAAAAAGATGGTTATTTTAACATGCATGGATACAAGGCTTGTTGAACTATTGCCAAGGGCTTTGAATATTCGCAATGGTGATGTGAAAATTGTAAAGAATGCCGGTGCCCTTATTATGCACCCATTCGGTAGTATCATGAGAAGTCTGCTTGTTGCTGTTTACCAGCTGCAGGCGGAGGAAGTGGCAATCATTGGTCATTATGACTGCGGAATGAGCGGGATGAAGCCTGACATCATGATTGAAGAAATGAAAAAACGCGGTGTTACAGATGATATGCTGGGAACACTGAATTATTCAGGAATAAACGTAGAGGAATGGCTTCACGGTTTCGACAATGTCAAGGACAGCGTTGCCCACAGTGTGGAAATCGTTAGAAACCATCCCTTGATGCCTAAGGATGTTCCGGTCCATGGACTAGTGATCGATCCTTCAACGGGAAGGCTTGATCAAGTTATCGATGGCTATGAAAAGTAAATTTTAATGGTTATGAGCTTTAGCGTTTTTCTTTGATGGCCACTCTTCGGGTACCGGGTCCATGCCTCCTGGATGGAAGGGTTGGCACTTCAAGATGCGTACAATCGTCAGCCATCCGCCTTTGAAGGGACCGAACCTTTTGATTGCTTCAAGTCCGTAATGGGAGCATGTTGGGTAAAAACGGCATGTAGGCGGCTTTAATGGCGAAATCACTGCCTGATAAAAACGAATGATGCCGATGAATGCTTTTTTTAGCATGGTGTTCATCCTTTCACTAAACTCTAAAAAGGAGCTGAGTCGCAGCTCCTTTTATTTATTTTCACCCTGAGATTTTGGTTCATAAGGATCTTCATGGCTGTTATTGTTGTCAATCGGATCGACAGTATGTTTATACTGATAGGCTTTTGAAGTGGTGACTACACTTAATACTAAAACAATGATAACGATAATGACTGAGATAATCAAAACGGTATACATAAAACGGCCTCCTTTACTTCAAAATTATTGTAGCATGTTCTCTTCGGCGGGAGGAAAAAAGTTGCTGGCAGCATGTTTTTTATAAAGCTGGAAGGGGAATATAATCTATGACTAAAAGGGAGGATGAATTAACAATGGCACAAACAGATTTAATCCAAGCAGTTAACAAGCAAGTTGCAAACTGGACGGTTCTTTACACAAAGCTTCATAATTATCACTGGTATGTAACAGGACGTCACTTCTTCACGCTGCACACGAAATTTGAAGAGCTTTATAACGAAGCAGCGACAATCATTGATGAATTCGCTGAAAGGATTCTTGCATTAGACGGAAAGCCTGTTGCAACCCTTAAAGAATATCTTGAATTATCTTCGGTTGAAGAAGCAACTGGTTCAGAAAATGAAGAAGACATGGTCAGACAGTTACACGATGACTTTGCTACAATCGTGGACGAGCTCCAAAATGCGATTGAACTCGCAGAAAAAGCAGAAGATACAGCTACAGCGGATATGATGACAGAAGTAAAAATGAGCCTTCGCAAGCATATGTGGATGTTCAAGGCTTATCTTGGATAAAAGGAAACTGGCCGAAAAACCGGCCAGTTTTTTTCAGTACTATACGAAATAAGACAAAAAGAAAAACCGGCCCGCAGCCGGTTTGTATGTATGGTTATTTACAAGAATTAGTGCACATTGCGGGAAGGGTATGAATTGACAGAGCGCGCGCCAAAGTCATCCTGGGCAAACTTTCCCTTCAAGCTCTCGATCAAGTAAAGGCCCATCAAATCATAAAGCTCCTGCTTATCAAGGTCCTGGATAATTTTCAACAAGTCCTCACGGCTCATCTCTTCAAGGAAGGCAAAAGCGAGCATATCGATATCCTCTTCATCACCGGTCAATTTATTGCGGTACAGTTCGTATAGCTCATCAATCAGTTTCATTAGATTTCACCTCTCCTTCTTGATCGTCCATAATTACTTATACTTATTTAATACCCTCCATCGGAAAAAATATGCCTTGGGATTGAAGTATTTTCCTGTTGGGCTGTTGATTTACCTATATCTTTATTTGGTCTAATTTTAACATACACACAACTTGAAGAGTAATTTGGAGGGCAGAAAAAATTATTTATTTTAAAGATATTCAGTATAAACGAATATAGACGCAGGGAACGATATCCATGAGGTGAGGCACATGCCAGAAGGCAAAAAAACATACTACATCAACATCAGTGATGGCGAGATTCAGAGCGTATCAACTGCATCTCCGTGGAATTTTAAAATTGAGGCAAATGATGAGGAAATCACCGCGTTAAGGGAAATATTCGATCAGGGCCATTCCACAGGCTGGCAAAATTTCATGAGGGCGCACGTTCCATATGTGCAATACCATTATGACCGTGAAAATGATGCGCTCGACAGACAACTGATCCAGACCTATGAAATGATTTATAAACTAGGTGATGAAGAAGCCAGGAACCATATTGAAAGCATGGGGATCCTCCCTGAAAAATAGAACAGCCGCAGGCAGATGTCTGCGGTTTATTCATTGTCTAAATTTCTATATAATTAGGTCATGATGTAGCGTCAGGGGAGAACTTTAATGGAGAAGTTTAAAGATATAAACGGCGGAGATGTGATCTTGTCCTTTCAGGAAAACGCCTTTGAAAAAAGTGCGCACCATGTGTTGGTCATCTGTAAATATGAAGGCAAATGGCTTTTGACCAAACATAAAGTCAGAGGTTTGGAGTTTCCGGGTGGCAAAATGGATAAAGGTGAAAGTCTGGAGGATGCAGCTCGCCGTGAGGTTATGGAGGAGACGGGTGCGGTCTTAATCGTGCTTGAGAGCATTGGAGAGTATCAGGTGAGTGATAAAGAAGATTCATTTGTAAAAAGAATCTTTTACGGTGAAGTAGAAAAAATACTGCCGCAGGATGATTATCTGGAAACAGGCGGACCAGTACTTGTAAGTGGAGATATACTAGTGGAAAGAATGAAGGACGAGTACAGTTTTATCATGAAGGACGATGTGATTAAGCATAGCCTTGAGTTTTTAAGCAAAAAGCAATAAAAGTGGCAGATTCGCCGCTTTTTTTTGTTTTTACGGCTAATAAATGCATAGGAATTAACGGTTTCTATAACCCTTGATCCGGGATATTGGCGAAAATCTGATTTTATTGGCGGAGTTCACAACTTTATTGGCGAAAATTTAGAATTAATGCCGGAGTTCACAATTTTATTGGCGAAAATTTAGATTTAATGGCGCTGCCGCTACTTATTCTAAATTAGCCGCCTTTTATAATAAATGAAAAGAAGCCGGTCATCCCGGCTTCTTCAGACTGTAGACAAACTCGATGAAAATCGTGTTTGTTTACAGTCTTTTTTTGATTGGTGGTGAAATTGGGGCTGTTGATTTCCGTTCCAGGCGCTTCGCTTTCCGCGGGGCCGGCGCTGAGCCTCCTCGCCGCCGTTGGC
>NZ_JBIQOE010000245.1:0-9189 GCF_047739415.1 Mesobacillus sp.
TTATTAATTATTTATTTTTTTTCTGGGGGGTAAAATAAATGAAGCGATTGGCGATTACATCCTGTCCGAATGGTATTGCTCATACGTATATGGCAGCCGAAAATCTTCAGAAGACAGCTGAAAAGCTGGGAATTTCCATAAAAGTAGAAACACAGGGATCTATTGGAGTGGAAAACGAATTCACTGAAGCAGAAATTGCTGATGCAGACGGCATTATCATCGCTGCTGATAAAACAGTTGATAAGAGCAGGTTTGTTGGCAAGAAATTGATTGAAACTGGTGTTCAAGATGGTATCCATAAAGCAGAGGATTTAATTAAACGTTTTGAAACTGGTAATGTACCTGAATATAAAGGGGACCTTAAGTCAATCAATGAAGTGAAAGAAGAAAGAAAGAGCAAGCAAAATCCAGTTTACCGTCACTTGATGAACGGGGTATCCTACATGATTCCGTTCGTTGTTGTCGGTGGATTGTTGATCGCTCTTGCCCTCGCTCTTGGCGGTGAGCCAACAGATTCAGGTTTGGCTATTCCGGAAGGTTCGATGTGGAACAAAGTTCTTAGCGTAGGTGCTGCAGGATTCACATTTATGGTTCCAATCCTTGCTGGTTTTATCGCGATGAGTATAGCTGATCGTCCAGGTCTTGCTCCTGGTATGATTGGCGGCTATATCGCAGCTAACGGAAGTTTTTATGACAGTGAAGCAGGTGCTGGTTTCCTTGGCGGAATCCTTGCAGGTTTTGTAGCTGGTTATATTGCGAAATGGATTAAGACTTGGCCGGTTCCGAAAATGATCCAGCCAATCATGCCAATTCTTGTTATTCCATTAGTTGCTTCATTAGCGATTGCGGCATTGTTTATCTTCGTAGTAGGTGCTCCGATTGCAAGCTTGATGGATGGATTGACATCATTCCTAAACGGAATGCAGGGTGCAAGCAGCATCGTTCTTGCTTTAATCCTTGGTGCGATGATTGCATTCGACATGGGTGGCCCAGTTAACAAGGTTGCCTTCCTGTTTGGTGCAAGCATGATTGGAGCAGGAAACACAGAAATCATGGGTGCGATAGCCGCTGCAATTTGTGTACCACCACTTGCTATGGGCGCAGCTACATTATTGAACAAAAAGAAATATGAAAAGGCTGAACAGGAAGCAGGTAAAGCTGCTCTTGCAATGGGTCTTGTAGGTATTACAGAGGGTGCCATTCCTTTTGCAGCTAAAGATCCACTTCGTGTTATTCCTAGTATAATGGTAGGCTCCATGGTAGCATCCGTTATCGCGATGCTCGGTAATGTAGGAAATAACGTACCGCACGGCGGTCCAGTAGTAGCTGTACTTGGAGCAATTTCAAACCCAGTTATGTATTTCGTTGGAATCATTGCTGGTGTGATCGTAGCAGCATTGATGGTTAACGCATTGAAAAAGAACGTCTAGTACAACTTAGCGATAGCAACTGATAGGAGTGTTATAAATGAAATTAACAGATTTGACGAACCTCGAGCTTATTACAACAGAATTAAATGGCTCAACTCAAAAAGAGATTATCGATGAATTAATCGAAAAGCTTGATGGAGCAGGTGTGCTCAAATCAAAGCGTAAATTCAGAAAAGCAATTGAAAAACGTGAAGAAGAAGGCAGCACAGGAATCGGTTTCGGAATCGCCATTCCTCACGGAAAATCAAAAGCTGTAACAACTCCACAGGTTGCTTTTGGAATCAAGCGGGACGGAGTGGATTGGAAAAGTGCCGATGGTTCACTGGCGAATCTAGTTTTCATGATTGCTGTACCTGAAGAAAGCGCTGGAAACGAACACTTGAAAATCCTGCAAATGCTTTCCCGTAAATTAATGAACGAAGACTTCAGAGCAGCACTGATTAATGCCCAAACAACAGAAGAAGCTTATAAGCTGCTTGAAGAAATCGAATAGAGGTATGTAAGAGGAGAGATGAAAATGCTCTCCTCTTTTTTAAAATACTGGTCGGGAGGAGAATTTGTATGTTGAAAGAAATCCGAAATGGATTAGTGGTTTCGTGTCAGGCGCTTGAGGATGAGCCATTGCACAGCTCTTTCATCATGGGGAGGATGGCTTTGGCTGCCGAGCAGGGCGGTGCTTTAGGAATAAGAGCTAATACTGCAGTGGATATAGATGAGATTAAGAAAAGTGTAAAACTTCCTGTGATTGGGATTGTCAAAAGGGATTTTCCTGATTCAGAAGTATACATAACTCCTACAATAAATGAAGTAGATGAACTAGTTCGTGCAGGAACAGAGATGATCGCAATAGATGGAACTAGTCGCACCCGTCCAGGTGGAATTAATCTGCAAACCTTCTTTAGTGAAGTGAAATCAAAGTATCCATCTAAGCTTTTAATGGCAGATGTATCTACCGTTAATGAGGCTCTATTTGCAGAACAATTGGGCTTTGATTGCGTTTCTACCACATTGGTTGGCTATACAAAAGAAACGGCAGGACAGAAATTATATGAAAATGACTTTCAGGTTCTTAAAGAAATGGTGACAAAGGTGAAAGTTCCTGTCATAGCTGAAGGGAATGTTCTCACCCCTGAGATGGCTAGAAGATGTTTAGAAATAGGGGCACATGCTGTGGTCGTAGGTGGGGCGATAACAAGACCGCAAACTATAACGAAGAGATTCTTGGAAGCTATGGAGTTATAAGTATACTACTCAGTTAAGAATAGTTCACTATGATATTATAGAGATTAGAAATGAAAATGTGAAAAATTACTAAACCCACAATCACAAAAAGGGTTCCATTAGTGCCCTGTAAATATTTACAAAACTTCTGTCTCATCTTTCTTGCTGGTTATCACTACTTATCTTTGGCTAGGCTGAAGATAAAGAGGTGAGGGTATTGATTCATTTACAATCGATTTTAGGAATGGATAAACTGATGCATGTTATTGGTTTTACAGGTATTTCAGCAATGATAGGTATCTTTGTTTTAATTATCTCAGACCGTGACCGTGTCCGTGTCAAAAATCAATTAAAAGTAGTATGGCTTGTTTTGGTTACTATTGGAATAATCGAAGAATATCGGCAGTACCTTGACCCAGCCAGGAGTTCAGAGTTTTTCGATGCGATCGCTAATATTGTGGGAGTGACCACAGGGGTTGGCATTTCGGTGGGAATATCTTATATTCTTGCTCATAAACAAAAGGTTCTTTCAAACATTTTCTCTCTTTATCCGATGATCCTAATGATGTTGCTAATAGGCTTGCTATACCTTAACGAAAGGCCTTTTTTAAAAGAGGAAATATCCTTTCAGGAACGTGTCAGGAGCCTGGCAGCGCTGATTGGCTTTTAGGGGAGAGGATCTGACTAATATCTCATTTTAAAAAGCGGAGGATTCGTTCCTCCGCTTTTCTTGTACTCCTCTTATAAACTCGGTGAATAGGCAGTTTGCGGGATGTTACCATATTCAGCGGAGTCCAGTTCCTCCACCGAACAATCTACCACACCATTGATGATTCCATACAATCCTGTCTCAACAGCCTTGACAAGCTGCCCTTTCTTCTTTTGCCCAAATGAATGCGATTGGCCTCTAACTTCGAAAAGGACTGTGCCGCTGCCATTCAATGCGAAGCTTCCAAGTGCTATTCCAGGCAGGTCCAGGTTTTGCTGGTATAGGGTAATGTTATTGAATGGTGAATTTTCACCTAGTGATTGCATTGCATTGTATGCTGCAAGATTCAGTCGCTTTGAGAAGTCAAAGTTATAGTTATCGGCATATTCAGCGTACTTAGCTCCTTCTGTGGTGTTCGGACCCGGAACGAAGTCAGCTGAAAGGGACATGGTGACCAGGTTATCTGTACCCTCAACATAATACTGTCCCTGGTGGTGAAGGTCGATGAATACATCTACTTTCCCGAACTCAGCTTGAAGCTTTTTGTAAACATCGCGCACGGTTTGTGACTCAGGTGTGATGTACCAGCCCGCCTTGCTTGAATTGCCAGGAAGTCGGATGCCTGTGGGACATAGTCCAAGTCAGGATTGAAGTCGCTGTTTACATCAAATCCAGGTCTGCCATTGTAGTCCCTGTCCTGGATTATGCGGTTGTTATAATAATTCCACGCGGGACCAGCAGCATCAGCAAGTTGAGGGAAATCCTCGACAACCTCTTCCCATGACATATCATTTCCTCTTCGATCCAGTTCCGAGGCATCTGGGTTCATTTTTGGCAAAGTGACCAGAGTACTTCTTCGCGGATTTTTTATGCCTCTTGAGAATTGCTGGATCCCAGGTATTGAAGCATGCTAAGCAGCGCTTCAGTCCCAGTGTTTTCATTTCCGTGAATCTCGCTTTCAATCAGGACAACTTTATCACCTGTCCCGACCCTTGCCTGATAAATATCTCTTCCCTGGGTTGATTGGCCAACTACCTCCAAAGCAACCCTGCCCTGGCTGTTGACTTCAATTTGCTGAAGACGTTTGACCATTTCAGCATAGTCGGTATAGCCATTTACAGAATAAACCTGATTGTCATTGTAAAGGTTGCCGTTAGAGAGTAGGTAGCTAGTGTCGGGGTAGCAAGAGCTGTGCACAATGCAAGAACACTTAACCCGGTGATTACTTTGTTAATTTTCATAGATTCTTTCACTCCTTAAACTAGTAAAGTAATTTCATAATTATATTAAAAAGTTTACTAGGGAAATGTTGCTACAATTTGTCGTGTATTTCGCATTCCTAAATAAACGAGAGAAAGGCACTAGAGTGAATAGGCGTATTGGTAGTTTTGGTATAAAAGATAGAAGGATCTGCATAATTCTATTTTCCTGTCCTGTGATTTGTGAAAGCTTATGATTTCCACATCACTGCATCACGAGGCCAAATTCTAATAGAATCCTATTAAGAATGTGGGATAAGAAGCAGTTCTTTTTGATGGAAAAAGATGTTTATAAGTTTTTACAAATTTCTGATTGATTTTTGAAAGGGGTTTCATTTATACTGTTACTAAACCGATTTACTAAATCGTTTTACTAAATCGGTTTAGAGGATTCACAAAGAAGGGATTCCTATGAAAAAAGTAACCATGCAGGATGTTGCTGAAAAGGCGGGCGTTTCAAAAAGCACGGTTTCTCAGTACATAAATAATCGATATGAGTTTATGGCGGAGGCGACAAGGATCCGCATACAGGAAGCGATTCGTGAACTTGGGTATATCCCGAATTTCGTCGCGAAGAGCTTGAAGCAGAAAAAGTCATCGACTATTGGCGTGATCGTGGCGAATATTCTTCACACATTTTCTACGGAGATTATAAGAGCGATAGAAGATGCCTGTGAGGAAAGCCAGTTTCATATGTTTGTCTGCAATGCCGATGACAATCCGGAGAAGGAACGGGCGTATATCAGCATGCTGCTTGCAAAGCAGGTTGATGGTCTGATAATCTTCCCGACGGCTGACAATATGTGTTTGTATGAAGAACTGAAGCGGTCGAATTTTCCAGTTGTGTTCGTTGACAGAAAAGTGGAGCAGCCTATATATCCGACTCTGATGCTGAACAATGAAAGGGCGGCGGAGATCGCGATAAGGGAGCTCCTGAAAAGAGGACACACAAAAATCGGGACCATATCGATGTCCATCACCCAAAAGGTTTCACCAAGGGTTGAGCGTATCAGCGGTGTCAGGAAAACGCTAACCGAAAACGGTGTCACTCCAAATGAAAGCTGGATTATCGCTGCTGAACGAAAGGGAATTGTGCCAGCGCTTGAAGAGCTTTGGTTACAGGAAGACAGGCCGGATGCATTTTTTGCAACAAATGACCTTTCTCTGATTGAACTGCTCAAGTTCTTAAGAAAAAAGAAAATTCAAATTGGTAAAGATGTAAGCGTTATCGCGGTGGATGATTCTGATTTCCTTGAAATCGCCGCCACACCGATTTCGGCAATCAAGCAGCCTACCTTCCAGATTGGCAAGGATGCTGCCGAAACGCTGTTCAACCTGATTGCCGAGGGAAAATTAGAAGATTCATATGATATAAGAAGGTACGACCCCGTATTGGTAGAACGGGAGTCAGTGCAAGTGTTGGGAGAGAAGAATAATGGCAGATCGATATAAGGTTATGACCATCGGAGATGCAATGATTACATTCAATCCTTCTGTGCAAGGCCCCCTGCGCTTTGTAGAAAGTTTTAACCGAAAAGTAGGCGGAGCAGAACTGAATTTTGCGATTGGCTGCGCACGGCTTGGCTTGGAGAGCAAGTGGGTCAGCAGGCTTGGCAAGGATGAGTTTGGCAGGGTGATTTACAACTTCACTCGCGGAGAGGGTGTTGACGTCTCTGAAGTGAAGCTGGTGGAAGGCTATCCGACCTCGCTCAATTTTAAAGAAATTAATGGTGACGGTTCGGGAAAGACCTTTTACTACAGGTATCATTCACCGATTACAACCTTGACTCCTGAAAAGGTAAAGGAAGAATGGCTAGCAGACGTTGATCTGCTGCATTTGACTGGTGTATTCATGGCCGTTGACCCGAACAATGTGAAGGTTGTTAAAAGGCTGGTCGAAATCGCAAAAGACAAAGGTGTTCCGGTCTCATTCGATCCGAATATCAGGCTCAAGCTTTGGACAATTGAAGAAGCGCGCAAGGCTTACAACGAAATTTTCCCTTATGTCGATATCCTCCTCACTGGACTGGATGAAATCCGTCTGATCATTGGCAAGGATTCAGCAGAGGACCTTGGGGATTTTGCAGATCAATATGGAATCAAAGACCTTGTGATTAAAGATGGAGCGAACGGATCAAGGCTTTACCGGGATGGAAATTGGACCGAAGCCCCTGGCTTTAGCGTAAATCCAATTGATACGGTAGGAGCGGGAGATGGCTTTGATTCCGGCTATGTGTACGGCTGGCTCAATGAATTCAATCCTGAACAGCTTCTCCGTTTTGCGAATGGAGTCGGCGCTCTTGTCACCACGGTTTCAGGAGATAATGAAGGTCTTCCTTATCTTGAAGAAGTAAGCGCTTTTATAAACAATGAATCGATCATTGAGCGCTGATTGGAGGGGACCATGAATACAATTTCATCGATTTTAAAAGAAATGCAGACAGTCTGCATGGATGTGAATTCTGAAGAATACGATTCCTTCGTTCAACTGCTAAAAGAAGACAGGCGTTTCTTTTTTACAGGAGAAGGGCGTTCGGGCTTTGTAGCAAAAGCCATCGCTATGAGACTGATGCATAGCGGAAAGATGGTCTATGTTGTCGGGGAAACGACAACACCGGCGATTCAGGAGAATGATATTTTAATAGTCCTATCAGGCTCGGGTAAAACGGCTCAAGCCTTGAATATCTCCGAAAGGGCCCATCGTTCTGGTGCAGCAGTATTCATGATCACGACGAATGAGGAAGCACTCCAGCTGCCATTCATGTCAGGTGGAGTAAGGATTCCGGCGGCAACGAAATATCGCCATGAAGGTGAACCGAAAACGATCCAGCCGCTGGGAAACCAGTTTGACCAGGCAGCACATCTCATCATGGATGCAGCAATCATTGATAGCCTGGCAGAAGGAAAGACGAACGAGGAATTGAGAAAGAAGCATTCCAATCTGGAATAGGGGGGACAAGGAATGTCAACAGTAACCATTCCGCATCAAGAAGCGAAAGAGTTAGTAGTAAAAAAACTTACCGAGGCTGGACTGAACAAGGAGCATGCAGAGAAAGTAGCGGACATTCTTGTGCACGCCGACCTCCGAAATGTTAACTCCCACGGTGTTTTACGAACAGAGCATTACGTGAGCCGCCTGAATGCTGGGGGGATCAACCCAAACGCGAATATCCAATTCAATAAAACGGGCCCAGTAACAGGGGTAGTCGATGGTGATGATGGTTTTGGCCATGTGATCGCAGATGTTGCGATGAAACAGGCGATCGAAATGGCGAAGGAAAATGGCATTGGAATGGTGACCGCCATCAACAGCAGCCACTGCGGTGCACTGAGCTACTTCGTCCAGGAAGCTGCTGATCAGAACGTGATTGGAATCGCAATGACCCATACGGATAAAATTGTCGTTCCGTTTGGCGGCAAGGAAGCGTTCCTCGGGACGAATCCAATCGCCTATGGAGTGCCCGCTAAAACAAGCAAGCCGTTCATTTTGGATATGGCTACATCAAATGTGGCGTTGGGGAAAATCCTTCAATACAAAGAAGAGGGCAAGGAGATTCCGCCTGGCTGGGGTGTTGACGAGAACGGGGAAACCGTTACTGATCCATCCAAGGTAGTAGCACTTCAAACATTTGGCGGCCCTAAAGGATATGGCCTATCGATGATTGTCGACATCTTCTCAGGATTGCTTGCAGGAGCAGCATTCGGACCTCATATCTCCAAGATGTACGGCGACCTGGATAAGAAGCGCAAGCTTGGGCATTACTTCTGCGCCATCAATCCAGCATTCTTTACCGATGCCGATGCATTCCTGGAAAACATGGACCAGATGATGGCAGAGATTCGCCAAGCACCGCCTGCACCAGGATTCTCACAAGTGTTCGTGCCAGGTGAGATTGAGCAACTAAATGAAGAGAAAAACCTTGAAAATGGTATTACCATTGCTTCTACTGTGCATCAATTTTTAACAAAATAAATCAATGAGAAAAAAGGGGAGGAAGTATTTCATGAAGAAAGCAAAATTTTTATCAGGTATTTTAGCAGCATCACTTCTTTTAACAGCATGTGGCTCTGGGGATTCCGAGAAAGCTGGCGGTGAAAGCAAAGGGGAAGTAATCAAGTGGAAGTTTGGCCACCTTGCTGATGAGAATCACATCTGGCACAAAACTGCGCAAAAATTCGAGGAGCTTGTTGAGGAAAAAACAGACGGCAGCATCGATATCACAATCTATCCTAACAACTCACTTGGCGGCGAAACAGATACAATTAACGCAATCCAATCTGGAACTGCAGATATGGTAATCTCTGGTGAGACATTGCAGAACTGGGCTCCTAAGGCTGCTCTAATGGCTGTTCCATACGCATTCCGCGATTTGGACCATGTTAAGACCGTTGTCGAAGGTGAAATCGGTGAGGAAATTGAAGCAGAAATCACTGAAAAAGCTGGTTTGACACCTTTGTACTATCACACTCGCGCACCGCGTAACCTGACATCTAACAAAGAAATCACTTCTCCAGAAGATCTGAAAGGTTTCGGCATGCGTGTACCGAACGTACCATTGTTCCTGAAGGT
>NZ_JBIQOE010000246.1:0-7746 GCF_047739415.1 Mesobacillus sp.
TCCGCAGGGAGACCAGCCTGCGGCCATCAAAGAGCTGGTGCAAGGAATCCGCGATAACAAGAAGCATCAGACGCTTCTTGGCGCGACAGGAACAGGGAAGACGTTCACGATTTCCAATGTGATCAAGGAAGTGAACAAGCCCACGCTTGTCATCGCCCACAATAAAACCCTTGCCGGCCAGCTGTACAGCGAGTTCAAGGAATTTTTCCCGAACAACGCGGTTGAGTATTTCGTCAGCTACTATGATTATTATCAGCCAGAGGCTTACGTGCCGCAGACGGATACATTCATTGAAAAGGACGCGAGCATCAATGATGAGATTGACAAGCTGCGCCATTCGGCTACATCGTCGCTATTCGAGCGCAAGGATGTCATCATCATTGCCAGTGTTTCCTGCATCTACGGTCTCGGTAATCCGGATGAATACCGCGACATGGTCGTGTCCTTGAGGACTGGCATGGAAATTGAGCGCAATAAGCTTCTTCACAAGCTGGTTGACGTCCAGTATGAACGAAATGATATCGACTTCAAACGAGGGACGTTCCGTGTTCGTGGCGATGTCGTCGAGATTTTCCCAGTTTCACGTGACGAGCATTGCATGAGGATCGAGTTTTTTGGCGACGAGATTGACCGGATCCGCGAGGTTGATGCGTTGACTGGTGAGATTATCGGCGAACGTGACCATGTCGCGATCTTCCCGGCATCCCACTTCGTAACCCGCGAGGAAAAGATGAAGATTGCGATCGAGAACATCGAAAAAGAGCTGGAAGAGCGACTGGAAGTAATGCGCGCCGAAGAAAAGCTTCTTGAGGCACAAAGGCTCGAACAGCGCACAAGGTATGACCTTGAAATGATGCGTGAGATGGGTTTCTGTTCCGGCATTGAAAACTATTCACGCCATCTGACCTTAAGACCTGCTGGTGCGACTCCTTATACATTGCTTGATTACTTCCCGGATGACTTTATGATTGTTGTCGATGAGTCGCATGTTACATTGCCGCAAATAAGGGGAATGTTTAATGGTGACCAGGCTCGTAAACAGGTGCTGGTTGACCACGGTTTCCGCCTGCCGTCAGCGATGGACAACCGTCCGCTGACATTTGCTGAATTCGAGAACCATGTCAAACAGGCTGTTTTCGTATCGGCTACTCCAGGTCCATATGAGCTGGAGCATACTCCGGAAATGGTACAGCAGATCATCCGCCCGACAGGATTGCTTGATCCGACGATTGATGTAAGGCCAATCGAAGGCCAGATTGATGATTTGATCGGCGAAATCCAGGAGCGGACGAAGCGGAATGAGCGTGTGCTTGTAACGACACTGACGAAAAAGATGTCTGAGGATTTGACGGATTACCTGAAGGAAATCGGCATCAAAGTCCAATACCTGCACTCAGAGGTCAAGACGCTTGAGCGAATTGAAATCATCCGCGAGCTGCGGCTTGGCAAATATGATGTTCTCGTCGGGATCAATCTGTTAAGAGAAGGACTTGATATTCCTGAAGTTTCACTCGTGGCCATTCTCGATGCCGATAAGGAAGGCTTCCTTCGTTCTGAAAGATCACTCATCCAGACAATGGGCCGTGCAGCCAGGAATGAACGCGGGCATGTCATCATGTATGCAGACAAGATGACGAACTCGATGGAGCTTGCGATCGGCGAAACGACACGGCGCCGTGCTATTCAGGAAGCATATAATGAAAAACATGGCATCACACCACAGACCATCCAGAAGGAGATCCGCGATGTGATCCGCGCAACGATGGCTGCAGAGGAACAAGAAGACTACAATCCGTCAGAGGGTATGAAGAAGCTCACAAAGAAAGAGCGCGAGCAGGTAATATTCAATATGGAAAAAGAAATGAAGGATGCGGCAAAGGCTCTCAATTTCGAACGGGCCGCCGAATTGCGTGACCTTATTCTTGAGTTAAAAGCGGAAGGATGACGATAACATGGCTATGGATAAACTGATAGTTAAGGGCGCCAGAGCTCATAACTTGAAAAATATAGATGTCACCATTCCGAGAGATAAGCTTGTTGTACTAACAGGACTTTCCGGTTCAGGAAAGTCCTCGCTGGCGTTTGATACCATTTACGCTGAAGGGCAGCGCCGCTACGTAGAATCATTGTCTGCCTATGCTCGCCAGTTCCTCGGCCAGATGGACAAACCGGACGTAGATTCAATTGAAGGATTGTCCCCGGCGATATCGATCGACCAGAAAACGACGAGCCGAAATCCCCGTTCAACAGTTGGTACGGTGACAGAGATTTATGATTATTTGCGTTTGCTATTCGCCAGGGTGGGACGTCCAACCTGCCCGGTGCATAATATAGAGATTTCATCGCAGACAATCGAGCAGATGGTCGACCGTGTGCTCGAATATCCCGAAAGGACAAAGCTGCAGATCCTTGCTCCGCTTGTTTCCGGAAGGAAGGGGACACATGTCAAAGTTCTTGAAGATGTGAAAAAACAAGGCTATGTCCGTGTCCGTATTGACGGTGAAATGCATGACCTCGGAGACGAAATTGAGCTGGAGAAAAACAAAAAGCATTCGATTGAAGTTGTCATCGACCGGATTGTCGTCAAGGAAGGGATTGCTGCCCGATTGGCGGATTCGTTGGAAGCCGCGCTCAAATTAGGTGAGGGCAATGTGCTGATTGATGTAATCGGTGAAGAAGAATTGATGTTCAGCGAAAACCATGCCTGCCCGATTTGCGGCTTCTCGATTGGGGAGCTTGAGCCCAGGATGTTCTCATTCAACAGCCCATTTGGCGCATGCCCTGAATGTGACGGTCTCGGTGCGAAGCTGGAGGTTGACGTTGATTTAGTCGTCCCGAACAAGGAGCTTTCATTAAAACAGCATGCAATCGCTCCGTGGGAACCGACGAGCTCACAGTATTACCCGCAACTTCTTGAGGCGATCTGCAATCATTATGGAATCGATATGGACGTACCGGTAAAAGACCTCCAAGATCACGAAATGGATAAAATCCTTTACGGCTCAGACAAAGACCGGATTTATTTCCGCTATGAAAATGACTGGGGACAGGTTCGTGAAAACTATATTGTTTTCGAGGGTGTCCTTAAAAATATCGAGCGCCGCTATAAGGAAACAGGCTCTGATTATATCCGCGAGCAGATGGAAAAGTATATGGGCGAGCATGCCTGCCCAACTTGTAAAGGATACAGGCTGAAGCGTGAAACGCTAGCTGTTCTTGTTGATGGCCGCCATATCGGTGAAGTGACGGCATTGTCGGTAGAGGAAGCACACCAATTTTTCCAGAGTCTTGAGCTTTCGGAAAAAGAAATGAAGATTGCTAATATGATTTTTCGTGAGATTACGGAACGTCTAGGCTTCTTGATTAATGTTGGGTTGGATTACCTGACGATGAGCCGCTCGGCTGGAACGCTATCCGGTGGTGAGGCCCAGCGAATCAGGCTCGCAACCCAGATTGGCTCACGCCTCACTGGTGTCCTGTATATCCTTGATGAGCCATCCATCGGTCTGCATCAGCGCGACAATGACAGGCTGATCGATACGCTTAAAAACATGCGGGATATTGGCAATACGCTGATTGTCGTCGAGCATGACGAAGATACGATGCTCGCGGCGGACCACCTGATTGATATCGGTCCTGGAGCGGGTGTCCATGGCGGTGAAATCATCTCCCAGGGAACCCCAGCAGAAGTGATGGATGATCCAAACTCTCTGACTGGGCAGTATCTCTCTGGTAAAAAGTTCATCCCGCTTCCGGTCGAGCGCCGCAAACCGGATGGCCGCTATATCGAAATCAAAGGCGCTAAGGAAAACAACCTTAAAAATGTCAATGTGAAGTTCCCGCTTGGAACCTTCATGGCCGTGACGGGTGTTTCCGGTTCCGGTAAAAGTACACTGATCAATGAAATCCTGCACAAATCGCTCGCGATGAAGATTCACCGGGCAAAAAGCAAGCCAGGGGAATTCAGGGAAATCAAAGGCGTCGACCACCTTGATAAGGTCATCGACATTGACCAGTCTCCAATCGGCCGCACGCCAAGATCCAACCCTGCTACCTACACTGGCGTGTTCGATGATATCCGCGATGTGTTCGCATCGACCAACGAAGCGAAGGTCCGCGGCTATAAAAAAGGGCGCTTCAGCTTTAACGTTAAAGGCGGACGCTGTGAAGCATGCCGCGGCGACGGAATCATCAAGATTGAGATGCACTTCCTTCCTGATGTGTACGTCCCATGTGAAGTGTGCCACGGCAAACGCTACAACCGCGAGACTTTGGAAGTAAAGTACAAAGGCAAAAACATTTCCGATATCCTTGATATGACAGTTGAGGCAGCGGTTGAGTTCTTCGCCAACATCCCGAAAATCGCCCGCAAGCTGCAGACGATTTACGATGTCGGACTCGGCTATATCACACTTGGCCAGCCAGCGACGACCCTTTCAGGAGGGGAAGCGCAGCGCGTCAAGCTGGCGTCCGAGCTGCACCGCCGTTCGACCGGCCGTTCGCTGTATATTTTGGACGAGCCAACAACTGGATTGCATGTCGATGACATTGCCCGCCTGCTGACAGTCCTGCAGCGTCTCGTGGAAAATGGCGATACCGTACTCGTTATTGAGCATAATCTCGATGTGATCAAGGCCGCCGACTACATCGTCGACCTCGGACCTGAAGGCGGTGACCGCGGCGGAACAATCGTCGCCACCGGCACACCAGAAAAAATCGCCGAAGTCGAAGAATCCTATACAGGCAGGTACCTGAAGCCAATTTTGGAACGTGACAGACAGCGAATGAAAGAACAAATAGAGGAAAAAGAAAAAAGCACAAGCAATGCATAACCCCTTCCATTTGGAAGGGTTTTTCTTTTTGTGGAGTGGTCTTGAATTCCAATATTAGGTAAAAGGTGCAATTATTATGACTTTCCGTGCAATTATGATCCACATACGTGCAATTAAGACATATGTTCGAGCATTTATCATGATTGTTCGCGCAATTAAGGATGAAGAGTAAGAGAATAATTTTTCCAGTTAACGAATTAGGTAGAAGTAGTCACTTATGAAGCTCATTGGCGCCTGGGATTGCAAGAAAATAGATAAATAGCTCACCAATAAAGCTCATTGGCGCCCGAAACTGCGAGAAAAAGGCAATAGAGGTCACCAATAAAGCCTATTGGCGCCCGAAATTTCGAGGAAATGAAAAAAGAGGTCACCAATGAAGCCTATTGGCGCCCGAAATTGCAAGAAAATAGAAAAAGAGGTCACCAATAGAGCCTATAGGCGCTCGAAATAACGAGGAAATGGAAAAAGAGGTCACCAATGAAGAGAAGCCGCAATCTGCTTTGTCGCTTAAACCTAAGGAATTCCCCCATATATATCATTCACACAAATTTCACCAGACGGAATGGGATTTTAACAAGGGGTAAAACGCAATTTGTCGAACTATTTTCATTAAGAAATGAAACTTCTTTGGTTCCCGAGCGTATTAATTTTTAAGGAGATGAAGAGGATGGATACGAAAAGGATTCTGTCTGCTTTGTGCTATTTTAGTGTTATGTTTGCTGGGATTTTGTTTCCTCTTGTTGCTTATTTTGCATCAGAGAATGAGGATGTAAAGGTTCATGCGAAGAAGGCGCTGCTGTCGCATCTTATTCCGTTGATTCCACTGCCGCTTATTTTAATTGCCGTTTTAATCGATATGAGCGGGGGAACGGGAGGCTTTCCAGTGCTAATGTTTAGCAGTGCTATATTGATGGTTATATTGAGTTTCATCGTATTAATTTGGAACCTGGTTAAAGGGATAAAAGTACTTAATATAAAATGAGGGGGATGAACCTTATGAAGGAAGAACGGAAACGGATTCTCAAGCTTGTTGAAGAAGGAAAAATGACGGTTGATGAAGCTTTATTTTTGATCGAGCAGCTGGAACAGGGGAATACGCAGCAGAAGGCAAACTCTACGTATCTGTCAACGGATGTAAAGTTTGAAGAAGCGCAGAAAGAAGAGTTCAAAAAGGAAGACTTCAATACTTATAAATTTAACTCTATGAAAGACAAAGTACTGGATTTTGTCGATTCAGCTTTCAAGAAAATAAAAGATTTCGATTTGGATCTTAATTTTGGCCAGTCCGTTGATATCTCTCACATTTTCCAGCAGGGCGATGCTTATTTGAACCAGGTCGATATTGATATGGCAAATGGGTCGGTAAAGGTGGTCCCATGGGAGCAAAAGGATGTGCGCGTCGAATGCAGCGCGAAAGTGTATCGTGTAGAAAATCAGGATGAAGCGCGCAGGAAGTTTTTAGAGGACGCCATTTTCACCATTGAAAATCAGAAGCTCCGGTTTTCCGTCCAGCAGAAGTGGATGAAGGTCGATGCGGTCATCCATATACCGAAAGAAGAATATGAAAATGTTCGGATCCGTCTGTTTAATGGATCCATTGAAGGTGAAAACTTAACAGTGAAGGATTTCCGAGCAAAGACGGCAAATGGGAAAGTTTTGCTTGGAAATCTTGAGTGTGGCAAGCTGGAAACTGAAACAGCGAATGGGCAAATCAACATCTCCAGAAGCGCAATCAAGGACCTTGAGGCTGAAACGATCAATGGAGCAATCAAGGCAGATGGCTCGTTTGATAATGTCGATCTTCAGTCTTTCAATGGAAACGTGACTTGCACAGTGAATAATAGTGATGTCGAAAGTGTGGAAGTGAAGGCGACTACTGGAAGCATCGAAGTCTTCCTGCCAGAGAAAACGCCAGCAAGCGGTGAACTGAAGTCGAACCTTGGCGGCTTTACAATCGAACTCGACGGCATCCAGGTTGTTGAGGAGAAGAGTGACATGGTCCAAAAAAATCTTCGCTTCAAGCCAGCTGATTCAGGCCAAAAAGCAGTCAGACTCCATGCGGATACAAAAACCGGCTCGATCGCCGTTAAGAAATTAATCCAATAGTATTGTGGAAATAGGAAGGGTGAATGAAATGAAATTAACCCGCTCACGTAAAAATCGAATGCTGGCAGGGGTGCTCGGAGGAATGGCTGAATCCTTTGGTATGAGTGCGGCGCTGTTACGCATATTGTTTGTAATCTTGACGTTCAGCACTGCCTTCTTTCCAATGGCTATGATCTACCTTGTGCTTGTGTTTGTGCTGCCAAACAGGGAAGGGTATTAAAAAATGAGATGGTTGTTAGGAATTGTCATTAACGCAGTGCTCTTTATGGCTCTTGCTGGTTACTTCGAGAATGAAATTTATCTTTCTGGTTTCGGCGCTGCTCTAGGAGCCAGTTTCATTCTCTCGATATTGAATGTCCTCGTTAAGCCGATATTGATTTTGCTGACGCTGCCTGTAACGGTGCTCAGCCTGGGTCTATTCTTGTTTGTCATCAATGCGATCACCCTGATGCTGACGGATAGTTTGATGGGGAGTTCATTTGAAATATCCAGTTTTGGCATGGCGTTGCTTACGGCGATCATCATGTCAGTCGCAAACCTGATCATCCAGAACACGTTTTTACGAACATCAAAAGAGTAGAGAAAAGGCCGGCACATAAGTGTCGGCCATTTTCTATTCTTTGTCAATATAGACATCAAAACCTGCTTTTTTAAGACGCTCAGCAAGCTCTTTAGCGTTTTGCTCATTATCGAATGCTCCTGCCTGGACCTTATATAGTCCGTCATTCTTGGCTGGAGATGGGGGTTTGGCAGGAGTGGAAGGAGCAGGTGCAGCATTAGCCTTTCGCTGGAGCTTGAACTGCTCTGC
>NZ_JBIQOE010000247.1:0-6571 GCF_047739415.1 Mesobacillus sp.
ACTGAAGAGGATAAACAGAACTTTGAAGACTTACGGAAAACACTTCGTGAAGTTGGATTAGGATTAAATATTACTATAAGTGCCAATATGGATTCTTTTATGAGCCAAGCAGAGGCATTAAATGAAAAGATTGAATCCCCATTAAATTAATATATATTTGATATTGTGCTAACGGGTGCTTATGTTTCACAAGATTATTTAAACTTTAGATGCGAAAACGCAATAAAACAAAAAAATAGCGTGAAAACTGATGTCAGTTTACACGCCATTTTCTTTTTCATTTATAAGAAGGTTGTGGCAGGTCAGTAGACTTTGCTTTAATTCTTCACTAACCCTTTCTGAATCGTAGGCACAAACAGAAAGAAGGTTTGTTTGATTCACAATTACATCAGCTTCTTTTTCAGAACCCATTAATTTTTTGCTTACCTCTGGCTCATCTCGCCATTCTACATGTGCCCAGCTCCGGACAGTTAAGTTTTCTGAATAACCTTCAATTAGGTTCGGGAGGAAATCGAAAATAGAATTAATGCTAAAGTCTCCCTTGTCATAATAAAAGTCATAATTATTGATAAACTTCACTTTTTCTAAACGGCTTTCATCCAATAAGTCTGTGAGTCTTTTTTGAATCAATGGTATAATTCGGTCATTTTCTACAATGATGGAATACTCATTTCGTTCTAATCCCGAGATGACAAAGTCAACGACATTAGAAATATATCGGTCCTGATCTTGGAAAAAATATATCCCATGTCCCTTGGCCAGGCTTGCAATTTCATTAACCTCTTTTAAATGCACACATTCCAAATTAGCACCCCGTTGTATTGTAGACATATAACACTATCATTAAATTGTAACATACTTAGCTGTTAATTTGTGTTTTAATAAAATATATCTAAAGGAAAAGCCTTATTAAAGTTACAAAGTTGCATGCATCAAGCTTATGGAACATGTAGGCGGTAAGGGATTTACTGAAAAATGAAGAAGTGCGTGTTCGTGGGATGGTCTGTATGAAAACAGGAAGGTTTAATCGTCATGGTTTTGACCAAAAAACCTTCCTATACTTATTCTTATTTCTTAAACTTCTCCGGGAACTGCTTTACAACTGCATCTGAAATGGCATCGGCCATCATGATGATATGGGTCATTCCGTCGTCAATTGAAACAATTCTTGCTTGCCAATCTTTTTTCAAGCTTGCATTTAGGTCATCTGCCACCAGTTCCAGATGTGCGTACATTAACTTTTTTACGTCTTCATTTTTCAAGTAAGGGTTGGCTTTGCTGAGGAATGTCGCGATATCGTCAGCATTTCTGAACCATCCTTTGTTTAGCTGTTCGAGCTTTGCTTTATCACCACTTTTAGCTGCTTCAACAATGCCACCGGCAATAACTATATGCTCCTTAAGTAAGTCTGCAAGTTTTTTTCCAGCTGCCTCACCGTATACCGGTTTGATTGAGTTTCCGATATCCTCCTGGTTTCTTAGGAGCCTTTCAAGGACGTCTTTTTGATCCTCAGCACCTGCTGTTGTTGCACTTGTAATATAATTGCTTGTCCACAATACATGGTCAATCCATAGTCTCCGGAAATCATTCTCGAATTTTACCTCGGATTGGGTTATACACTTGTGCTGTGGTTTAGCGAAGGCAGGTGTTGATCCGGCCATCATATTCAGCGGCAATAATAAAATAAAACCCATCAACAATAATTTTTTCATCGTACTCATTCTCCTTCGTAGGTTAATAACATCCTCCTTTATTATTTATATAGTCCATTTCTTTTATCCAGGAGCTTCAGCATAAAATAAAGACCGCCCAAAGGCGGCCACCAGGTTAGTGCAATTTACTTAAATCATAATACTGTACAGTTTTTCCATCACGGTCGAACTGGATGATCAATTTGTTTTTATTAAATTGATAGATGAATTGTCCGCAAGTCGCGCTTTCGTAGCAGGAGACGTTCTTTACTTCATTAGGGTATCCGTATACATCAAAAACCTGGCTTTTGTCTTTCGGAAGGGAGCTGAGTTTTAAATATTCCGGATAGACTTGCAGTCCAAATACTGAGCCATTCTCCATGTTAAAATTCACGCGAACTCCTGCACCCTCGCCATTGTAATACAGCGACCTGATATTCAACTGGTCCTCGGTTTTTATCGGCTTTCCGAACTGCTGCAGAAGCTGGCTGTATGTGGCCCCAACCTGCACACCATTAACAAGTAGATTCTTACTCGTTACAATATAGGCATCTTTAATTCCTTTTTTGCGCAACAGCTCTTTTTGTTTCTCCGCATTTGTCTTTTTTGAAAAAACGCCAGCCTGGATGCGGTAATAAGTTTTATCATTAATGACCTTAGTAATGGCTGCAGCTTCAATTCCTTTCTTTTTTAGACTAGCGATTTGCTTTGTTGCATTGTCTTTCTTGGTAAAAGAACCTCCAACAACTGCATACATAGGCTCTGATTCTGCAACGCCAGGAAGCATCAGCTTTTGCCCAGTATAAATGGTATTGTTCTTTAAACCATTGAAATCCTTTAACTCCTGGACAGTCAGGTTGTATCTTTTAGAAATGCTGTAAAGTGTATCACCTTTTTTGACAGTCAGAGAGTGGTCATCTGCATAACCAAACCCGTTGGCGAAAAAGAGTAATGAAACCATCAACAAGATGCTCAACCCGAGCTGCATGAAACGTTTTGTCTTCTTCATTTTTTATCACCTCAAATAGTTTGACGAGATGATTTCAACAGAGTTTCGAAGGGATAAGCCTATTTTTACATGAAGGAATAAATGGGTGGAGCCCTTGAAACTACTATTGACATTGCTAACTGTAAAGTTTAATATTACAGTATCGGTATATTATATCTAAAAAGATTTTATTATTGCTTATCTGTAATTTTTATTATTACAGTTAGACAGAGGAGCTGTTGATCAAAATGGTTACTTTATATATTACATCAAGCTGTGCGTCTTGCCGGAAAGCAAGGGCATGGCTACAGGAACATCAAATTGATTTTATTGAAAGAAATATCGTATCTGAGCCACTTACTGTTGATGAAATCAAATCGATTCTTCGATTGACAGAGGATGGGACGGAAGAGATTATTTCGACGAACTCAAAAGCCTATAAGCAGCTGGATATGGATATTGACTCTCTTCCGCTGAATCAATTATATGAATTAATCAGAAGAAATCCGCAAATGCTGCGCCGCCCGATTATCCAGGACCATAAGCGGTTGCAGGTTGGCTACAATGAAGAAGAGATTCGCAGCTTCTTGCCGCGCAAGCTGCGTACGTTTAATGGCTTAGAGTGGGATAGTATCGCGACCTAGTTGCTTTTGCTTTAAATCAGACTGGATAAAAGGTAATATATAGCATAACAAATAGTTACTTTTGTTAGGAGGCAGGCAATGAACAGCGATTTTACCCTGGCCATTCACAGTTTAACCCTGCTTGCACTGCAGCCGGACAGAATGTCGACAAGCGAAGCCATCTCAGAGAGTGCAGGGGTTCATCCCGTGCGGATCCGCAAAGTGCTGGGCTTGTTAAAAAAACATGGCTTTATCAAATCAAAAGAAGGTACCGGCGGCGGCTTCATTTTTGCGCTCGATTTAAATGATGTAAACCTCTGGGATATATATAAGCTGACCTCCGAAGGTGCACTACAGCCAAAGTGTCCTGACTCTAATGAAAAATGTATGGTCGGAGCGAATATGCACAAGGTTCTGTTTGCTATTTTCCTCGGTGCCGAAGAACATCTGGGGGAATTTTTGAAGCATTATTCGATCAAAGAAATAGTGGACCTGGTAAAAGAAACGAACTGTTGTGACTAAGGAGCCAACGACTTCTTAGTTAATAAATGTAATGAAAAATATTACAGATTAAATGAATGAGGTGACTTATATGTTGTCCAATAATAACAGTATTTTAAGAGTAGGCGATTGGATTAAGGGGAAATCCCGAGATGGTGAATTATTCATCGGATATATAGAGTCACTTGATATTTTAGACGAAAAGGTTAATGCAACGATTACATCAAGTGATGACGATTCCATGGTTGGCAAAACCATTCCGATTTCTACAAGTGGAGTCAAGAAACTGCCGGATCCGAAAGTGAAAAACAAAGAGCAAATTCAATATCTCATTGATCTTGCGCTTGCCACAGGCGATGAAGAATGGTTCCTGGAGCTTTCTGAAAAGCTGAACTCGATGAGAGAGCTAGTAAAAGGTGTGTAAAATGAAGGCGGTCCTTCCTTTTGAGGAGGGACCGTCTTTTTGTTATTTCATTCCTAGTGCCTTTTTGGTGGCTGGTCCAGCGATGCCGTCAACCTTGAGTTTCTTCGCTTTTTGGAATTTCTTTACGGCTGCTTCTGTAGCAGGGCCGAATACTCCGTCGATTCCTTTTGTGCTGTAGCCCTTCTTTGTTAGAGCCTGTTGCAGCTGCTTCACTTCTGCGCCTCGCATGCCTTTTTTTAGGACAGTGCTTGTTGGTGCAGCGATAACTGGAACAGCAGCCTGGCCTGTAACCTTATATCCATTAGCGGATGCGATCGCGTTAAAGGACTTTTTGGAAGTTGTGATGACAACAGGTGTATTGACTTTAACCTGATCATAAAGCCACTGCACCTCGTTGTCGTACATCCGGACGCAACCGGCACTCACATATCCGCCGATTGATTTAGGGTTATTATTGCCGTGAATGGCATAGGTTGTTCCCCATGTTCCTCGCGCATTTATGCCGAGCCATCTGTCGCCAAGAGGATTCCGTGGGTCTCCTCCAGGGATGTTCCCGCTGTAATAAGGACGATTCTTGATTTTGTTAACGATTTTGAACTTGCCCTCGGGCGTATAAGAAGCTTTCCGCCCAGTTCCCACCTTAAACGTTTTAACCAGTTTATTACTTTTGTAATAAGCCAGTTGATTGTTAGACTTATTGATGATAATCATGTCACCGCCAGAAGCCTCTGCAGGTGCCTCAAAGAACAACAGCGATACTAGAAGCATCATCGAAACCAGCAACTTTTTAATTCCCCAACCCCCTTGTTCTCAAAACGTATTTTCACCTTTATAAACGATTTTTTATGATAAAAGTTACATATATTACCGTTATATGGAAATAAATATCTTGACAAAAAATTCAAGTTATTTGTCGTTTTATGGAGGTTTTTTGAAAAAAAACGGTTCAACTTCCGAAAATCTTCCCATAATGGGTAAGGAAGGAGTGGGAGTGTTGAATCATTATTTATCAATTGCTGTAGAATTAACGAGCGGATTTGTATTTCTATTTATCATGACAAAATTACAAGGGAAGACGCAGTTCTCCCAAATTACTCCGTTTGACTTCATTTCAGCGATCATCCTTGGTGAGCTGGTAGGGAATGCCATTTATGACCATGAGGTTAAGATAGGGGAAATTGCCTTTGCCGTGACCTTGTGGGGAGTGCTTGTTTATGTTACAGAGACAGTTACTCAAAAATTCCTCAGTTCGCGTAAATTGCTTGAGGGCGAGCCGAACATTGTGGTCCGCAAAGGAAAGATTAAATTTGAGGCTTTAAAAAAAGCGAAGTTGGATATCAACCAGTTACAGAGTCTTGTCAGGCAGCAAGGCTACTTTTCTTTGCGGGAAGTAGAATACGCGATCATCGAAACGAATGGAATGGTCAGTGTCCTGCCAAAAGCGGATTATGACACACCTAAAAATAACGATATGAAAATCAAAGCAGAAGATCCAAGCTTGCCAGTTAACATGATTCTTGACGGGGAAGTAGTTCGCGAAAATTTAAAAGAAGCAGGCTTGGACGAACAGTGGCTGAAAAATGAATTAGAGAAGCAAAAAATACACCATGTTGAAGATGTGCTATTCGCGGAATGGATGGAGAATGAACCACTTTTTGTGCTGGAATATGAGAAGAAGGCGAACTGAACATTAGCTGAGCCAGGCACTTGTTGAGTCAGCTTTCTCTAATTGATTTTGTACTCCGTTGATCTTTGTCGCGATTTTGGGCCAACGGGGATTAATTCATGTTCAACGAGGATTAAAATTGGGTCAACGGGGAATAAATCGTGCTCAACGGGGATTAAGTGGGCCTAACCGTTAAAAAACCTTCTTCAACCGTTAAATTATTTGCGCTAACCGTATAATTAAATGAACCAACCGTAGAAATATTAGTGCCAACCGTTAAATTACGAATAATTAACCATTAAAGCACGAAAAAGCTGAACCTATGAATGGAAATTAGGTTCAGCTTTTTGCTGTCTGCTGTACAGTTTTTGGGTTTAGTCAGAAAAATAACAGATGAGACTTGTTTAAAGTTTAAAGAGTGTCGAAAGAGGTGAATTTAGAAGCCTTAGGTATGTGTCACTTAGCTTCTTAGTGTATAAAGTGATTTTGGTAGAGTAATTGGCATTTAAAAAGACTGAAACTAAAGCTTCTCCCAAACGTATTAGAGTTTAAAAGACTAATACAAGGAGTTAACTAATGGGTTACTTTGATAGAGTAAAAGAAATTCAGCAACTTCAATGGGAGTTATTAATTGATTATTGGTATTTGTATATTGGTCTTGTTTTATTTGGAATAGTC
>NZ_JBIQOE010000248.1:0-3084 GCF_047739415.1 Mesobacillus sp.
AAGCCAGGCACGATGGAGGAAGTTCCAAGAGGAGTTCAGGGTGAACTATGCACACGTGGCTACCATGTCATGGACGGATATTATAAAAATCCTGACGCAACGAGGGAAGCGATCGATGCAGAAGGCTGGCTCCACACAGGAGACCTGGCGGTAATGGATGAAAACGGCTATTGCCGTGTAACCGGCAGACTAAAGGATATGATCATAAGAGGCGGGGAAAACATCTATCCGCGGGAAATCGAAGAATTCCTTTACAGACATCCGAAAGTCCTTGATGTCCAGGTTGTAGGCATCCCCGACAGTGTGTATGGCGAGGAAGTCATGGCATGGATCATTTTAAAAGATGGAGAATCTGCCACAGCGGAAGAAATCAAAGAATATTGCAAAGGGAAGATTTCGAAGCATAAAATTCCGAGATATATAGAATTCACTGAAAGCTATCCAATGACCGCTTCAGGAAAAATTCAAAAGTTCAAGCTCAGAGAACAGGCGATGGAAGCTGTAGAAGAGCTAAAAAGAGTATAAAAGTTAGAGGATGGATTCATGTGATTCCATCCTTTTTTATTCGCGAATTCTATTGATCACTGAGATTCAAGGAATAAAAATAGTCCTAGTATGTTCACTCTCTATTGAACTTATCCTTCGCTATACAAATTAACGCTAAATGTCTAAAATAAACTAAAAGGTTTATTATGGAGGAACATGAATGCTCATTAGAGGAAAAGATTTCAATATTAAGAGTTTGAATTATACAATCCGATCAGCAGTCGATGAGGATGCAGCGGCTTTGTCTGAATTAAGACTGCAAATCGATGGGGAAACTGAAAATCTCGATAGAGAACCAGGAGAGGCATTTATTGATCAGAAGGGCTTTCAATCTATTATAAAAGCGGACACGGAGAATGCTAGAAACATATTTTTGGTTGCAGAAACGAATGGAAGGCTTATCGGTTTTTCAAGGTGTGCTGGAACTAATTTGAAGAGGTTCAGGCATAAGGTAGAGTTCGGGGTAGGTGTTTTAGAAGAATTTTGGGGCTATGGGATCGGCAAAAACCTGTTGCAGGAGTCGATTTCCTGGGCAGACGAGAATGGGATTATGAAAATGACCCTCAATGTGATGGAGTCCAATGAAAATGCCCTGAGACTTTATGAAAAGCTTGGATTTGAAGTCGAGGGCATCCTGAAGGATGACAAACTGCTTTCTGATGGGAATTTCTATAATATGATTGTGATGGGGCGGATAAATAAACAGAATAGGGGGAGTGACAATGATTAGTGCCTTACAGGAAGCTTTTAATAAATCGACATATCAATTGCCAGGCCATGGCAGACGAAACGTTCAAGTCCTAAAGGAAGCTTTTGAAAATATCGACGGACAGGTTGATAGTGATATTTACGGAACTGGAAAGGTTATTGAAGACTTTCAGGATAAAATCGCAGCTTTTCTGGGCAAGGAGAAGGCAGTTTTCTTTCCGAGCGGGACGATGGCCCAGCAAATCGCATTGCGTATATGGTGTGATGAAAAAAGATTGCAAAAAGTAGCATACCATCCGTTAAGTCACCTGGAAATTCACGAGGAGGATGGGCTAAAGGAATTACATAATATCAAGACAGTTTTGCTTGCAGACGAAAAACGTGTTATCGAGCTTGATGATGTTGTCTCCATGGAGGAAGATGTTGCTTGCCTTTTACTTGAATTGCCGCAAAGGGAAATAGGCGGGCAACTGCCTAGCTACGAAACTCTAGTAGCGATTTCAAAATATTGCCGAAAGAATGGCATTAAGCTGCACCTTGATGGAGCCAGACTCTTGGAAGTGTTACCCTTTTATGAGAAGACTGCTTCTGAAGTGTGCGAGCTTTTTGATAGTGTTTATCTCTCTTTTTACAAGGGAATTGGAGGGATTGCCGGTGCAATCCTTGCGGGCGAGGAACCGTTCATTTCTGAATCAAAGGTCTGGAAAAGGAGGTATGGCGGCGATTTGATAAGCCTGTACCCATATATTATTTCAGCAGACCATTATTTCAATCAGAAATCCCATAAAATGGCGGAGTATTATGAAAATGCAAAGGAGCTTGCGGTTTTCTTTAATACTTGTTATCACGTATCCACACTGCCTGAAATTCCAGTTTCGAACATGTTTCATGTCCATTTTCCTCATTCTAAAGAGGAAATAGAACCAGTTCTGGTAGAAGTGATACGCGAAACAGGAGTGGGGATCATGAACAACCTGAAGGCAACTGGAGAATCTTCATGTTATTTTGAAGTGAGCATTGGGGACCGCTATCAGGAAGTTCCAAAAGCAGCTGTGAAAAATGCATTTCTGCAGCTGGATAGATTGATGAAAAACAAATTTTCTTTTTGAGTGTATTTAATTTTGCAAATAATTAGCACCTTATTGACGAATTTAAGAACATCATTATGAAGATTTTGTTACAACTGATCTAGCTTTATATTAATTAATACCATATCTCCCTATAATATAGTGTATACACCTGAACTTGTATGAGGGTTTAGGATTTTGGAGGTATGGTCGTATGAAATGGCTATGGGTTTTATTGCTGTCGATCATAAGTGGTTTATTCCTTATTAAAGGGATTGAGCTCTGGTCGGTCATTGACCATGTGGATGGGGATGGCATCGGTATAACATTTCTAGGCTTTAGCATAAACGAAAGAGTTTTGAATGAAAGTATATCAGGGTATGCGCTTGGATTTACAATTGCATCAATCATTCCATTCCTGGTAGCAGCAAATATTGCACTTAGGGTTAAAATGAAAAAGAATTTAAATGCTGAAAAGATATAGATAAGTCAGGCTCAAAGAAGCTTGGCTTATTTTTTTACCGTTTAGGAAATTATGAAAATTATTTAGTTGTGGATTAATACATGTAGTATTCTTAATCTAGCTCCAGCGCCTAGCCCCTCGAGTCGCTTCGGTCCGCCCAATGAAGTCAAAGAACGACTTCACTGGTCGGCCCTCCAGCGCTTGTCGGGGCTAAACAAGGCGCTTGCGCTTTTTGTTCTGACAGAAGATGTTACTTCCAGAAAAGGACGGGAATTATAGTAAAAAACATCGGTTGGAGGA
>NZ_JBIQOE010000249.1:0-15328 GCF_047739415.1 Mesobacillus sp.
CACTCACGTTTCAGATATTATTGGTGCGCATGTTCTGAATGTGGCCAAGCAGGATTATGTGCCGCAGGGAGCCAGTGTGACCATCCTAGTTTCTGAAGGACCGGTCGTGGAGGTTCCTGATGAAGCATATGACGAGTCGCCAGGACCGCTGCCTGACAATGTCGTCTTACAGCTGGATAAAAGCCATATCACGGTCCATACGTACCCAGAATTCCACCCGGACGAGGGAATCAGTACCTTCAGGGCTGATATCGATGTATCTACATGCGGAGAAATCTCGCCGCTGAAGGCGTTGAATTATTTGATCCATTCCTTCGAAACTGATGTTATGACAATCGACTACAAGGTAAGAGGCTTTACACGTGATAAAGATGGCAATAAATTGTTCATCGATCACGATATCAGCTCAATTCAAAACTATATTCCTGAGGAAGTAAAAGATCAATTCGATATGGTCGATATCAATGTGTATCAGGAAAATATTTTCCATACAAAGTGCAAGCTAAGAGAATTTGATTTGGATAATTACCTTTTCGGCTATACAAAAGAAGAATTATCTCCGGAAGAACGAGATGAAATCACCGAAAGAATCCAGGATGAAATGGAAGAAATCGTATCAGGAGTGACACTCCATTCAGGAACGATTTTTGAAGACGAAGAAGAAGAGCTGGAAAAATAACCAGTAAAAAGGCGTGTGGCTGACCACACGCCTTTTTGATACTTTATTTTAGTTATTTCTCGGGACCCTTATAGCGATGATGCTAATCCTCAAACCTGAATAAATCGCTTGAAAGGTATCTTTCTCCTGTGTCGCAGGCAATGCAGATGACGACTTCGTCCGGGTTTAGATCCTTAGCGACATTGATGGCGGCGAAGCAGGCGGCTCCTGATGATGGGCCGACTAGGATGCCTTCTTCTTTGGCAAGTCTTCGTGCCGTTTCATAAGCATCTTCATCCTCGATTTTATGGATTTTCTCATATACATCCTGATTGAGGATTTTTGGGATAAAGCCTGGACTTGTTCCGACCAATTTGTGCTTCCCCGGCTTGCCGCCGGAGAGCACTGGCGATCCGGCAGGCTCAACAACGTGTACTGCAAGATCAGGGAACTCTTCTTTCAAAGCTTCGCCTGTACCAGTGATGGTCCCGCCAGTTCCAGCTGTAGCTACGAACGCGCTGAGCGGCTTTTTCAGTTCCTCCATCGCATCGATGATCTCTCTTGCTGTTGTTTGCCTGTGGGCATCAGGATTCGCTCCATTTTCAAACTGCATCGGCATAAAGCTGTCGGGAATTTCATTTACTAACTCTTCCGCTTTTTTGATCGCGCCAGGCATTTTTTCATCGCCTGGAGTCAGCACGACTTCTGCTCCATACGCTTTTAACAGATTGATTCTTTCCTCTGTCATTGTGTCCGGCATGACAAGGATCGCTTTATAGCCTCTTGCCGCAGCGTTCATAGCCAGGCCGATGCCGGTGTTCCCGCTTGTTGGTTCAATGATTGTAGCGCCAGGTTTCAGCTTTCCTTCATTTTCAGCTGAAACGATCATACTGAATGCAGCCCTGTCTTTTACGCTTTTGCTGGGGTTGAAGTATTCAAGCTTGAGGTAAACTGATGCCCCGCCCTCGGGCGCCAGCTTGTTTAATTTTACAAGCGGCGTTTCCCCAATTAATGAAGCAATATTATTAACGACTCTCATGTAATAGCCTCCTTGATCGATATCGACCTGCTTTAGTATTTCCATTTAAGTGAATAATTGATGATAAGCAACTGAAAAATAATGTTAGCTTCTTTTAATCATATAAAAAAAGACTATTCCTATCAACTTGTATGGATTAGAAATGTTTATTAGGAAGTTCTGCCAATATCACATACCATTTGCTACAATAAATTCAAGTGGACAGGAAAGGGTGTATTTGATTGACGGGTCAGCAAACACATTATTTCTATGCTCTCGAACTTCCTAGGGAGACAAAAGAAATCCTGAAGGGCAAAATCCGCAGTCTGCAAGGTGAAATGCCTTTCAAAACCTGGGTACATCCGCAGGATTTACATATTACGCTCGCATTCCTTGGAAATGCTCCAGAAGCGAAAATACAGGCGGCCAATGAACTGATTGCCGCAGCACTAAATAACGAAACATCATTTAAAATGAAAATCGATCATTTAGGTATCTTTGGCCGAAAGGACTCTCCGAGGATTTTTTGGGCGGGACTTGAAGAATTTAAACAATTGAATGATGTTAGAGCTGCTGTGTTTACGGCATGCGTGGACTCTGGTTTTACCCTTGAAACACGCCCGTTCAGCCCTCATATCACCATCGCCAGGAAATGGGTTGGGGAGGAAGCTTTCACCCCTGACAAGCTAGAGGCAATGAATCCATTCAAAGAAGAACTAACTTTTCATGCTGAAAGGGTCGTTTTGTACAAGACTCATTTGGGGAAAAGTCCAAAATATGAACCAATTACACTATTCCCGCTAGCTTCCCGGTCTTAATGTGATTTGGAAGCAGGAATAAAGGCAGGTCAATCTATGGCACAATTAATCAAGCTTCAAGACTATGTATCACGCTATGCCCAGGACATTTACCTTTACCCCTCAAGATATGTCCGTCTGAAGAAAAAGCAATGGGAGGGCATTAAGGACAAATGGGAAAACGGTCCTGAACAAAAGATTGAAAACTTCATTGATCCACAACAGGAAGAGCAGCCCAATAATATCCTTCATAAGCTCAAAAGTATCGTGCGTCAGCAAGAGCCTATGAAGGAGGAAAGTGCCCATGAGTACCTGGAAGCCCAGGAGAATTTGATGGACGCTGGTTCTTTGAATTCAATCACTAACATAAAAACGATTGAAGAATTAAAACAACATTTCCTCGACGGCTTGCTGCCATTCCAGCTGAAATGGGCCAGCTCGACTTTGACGGAAAGATCCTTTATCGAAAAAGAATTCAAAAATGATCCGACATTAAAATTTTTGCTGCAGCGATTTCCTGACACATTCCTCATTTTATATAAACCTATATTTTTATTAAAAAAAGCGCCGGTTGAGGCGGAGTTAATCATCATCACTCCTGCTGCAGCCATGTGCATTTCATTCATCGAAGCGGAAGAGGATGCTGCTTATGTCGGGTCAAAGGACCGCTTTTGGATCAAGAAAACGAGAAATAGGGAAAAGAAAATCCTGAATCCGCTGATTGCGCTTAACCGAACAGAGAAAATCGTCAAGACTCTTTTTGATATGTACGGAGTCGACCTTCCAGTGCAAAAGCTTCTGATCAGCAGGAATGGATTCTTTGACTATCCACTCCAGCCTTATGGCGTGCAATTCATTGAAAAACGCAATTTTGAGGAATGGTTCATGTCCCTGAGAGGCATGAAATCTCCATTAAAGCATATGCAATTAAAAGCAGCGCAGGTTCTCCTGCAGTATTGCCAGACAACATCAGTAAGAAGGCTTGAGTGGGAAAACAGTCCGAAGAGCGAAGAATAAAAACCTATTAAATAGATAAAGGTTGATCATATGGAGAAGATCTATTTTATCGTCAATCCCAATGCAAAAAATGGGAGCTGCCGGGAGATTTGGAGAAACATAGAAATAGAACTGAAGAAATTGGACATTTCGTATCTTGCCTTTTTTACTGAGTACCCGGGGCATGCGCAGGAGCTTGCACAGTCTATTGCCCTTAAGGCCGTCGAAAACCAAACAGTGATTGCGGCAGTCGGAGGGGACGGGACATTGCATGAAGTGGTTAACGGTGCCGCATCCTATTCGAACATCACTGTCGGATTCATTCCTGGCGGGTCAGGGAATGATTTTTCAAGAGGCTTTCTAATTCCAAAAAAGTCGGTCGATGCCTTGCGTTTATTGGTGGATAAGAGTAGTAGCCAAACAGATGAAATCGATATCGGAAAAATTCAGCACAATGAATTACAGGAAACCTATTTTATGAATAATATGGGAGTAGGCTTTGATGCTGCAGTTGCGAAGGATTCAAATGAGTCCCGGATGAAACAGCTCCTGAACCAATTTTCATTGGGCAGGCTGGTCTATGTTTATATCCTTGTCAAAAAACTGCTCACATTCAGGACGATTCCAATAGAAGTGACGATTGATGGCAAAGTGTACAGATATAGCAACGCCTGGTTTGTCACCGTTTCGAACCAGCCATACTACGGAGGGGGCATGAAGATTGCTCCTGCTGCTCTCGCAGATGACGGAATTCTCGACATCACTGTCGTGCACAGGATTTCGAGATTGAAGCTGCTATTGGTTTTCGTCAGCGTCTTCTGGGGAAAGCATACAATGTTCCGGGAGGTAGAGCAGTTTACCGGCAAATCGATCACCATTGAATCCACTGGTGAAGTTTTAGCTCATGCAGATGGTGAAGCGATCGGACATACACCGCTGAAAATCCAGGCATGTCCAAAAGCCTTGAAAATTCTATCTGGTAAAAACAATCCAGGGCATACCGAGGAGTTGAAAATGAATGATTGCCATTGAAAGGGAATTTAACGCCTATCTTGATCAAGTGGATGTTATTACTGTATTGCTTCCTTATTCTTATTTTGAAGGAAACTCCAATGAGTTCCGACTTAAAGGAGAGGGCGTTGATTTGCCTTTGGCAATCCAGGAGAAGGTATTGCTGGAGGATGCAGTAAAATACATTTGCTTATCAAGTATTAGGCCCCAGCTAGGCAAAACATACGTGATTTTGGATGAACATGGCGGCCAAACGGATCTGCAGATCGGAGCCGTCATCCGAACAGAGGAATTTGATTCATTATTTTTTTACGGCGGCGATGATCTTGGTGTCAGCTACACACCTGATAAAACTCTTTTCAAGTTATGGGCTCCGACCGCTACAAAAATAAAGATTAGGATTTTCAAGGAAGATGACCAAAACCCCGAGCTTTTCGATATGAAACGTTGTGATAAGGGTGTATGGAGTATAGAGTTAGCAAGGAATCTGGAACTTTATCGCTATTCGTTCCTGGTATGTATCAATCTTGAGTGGAGAGAAGCTGTTGATCCTTATGCAAATGCACTAACGGTCAATGGTGAATATGGTGTCGTGATCGATTCGTCAAAAGCAAAGGCTGCACATATTGATGCCCCGAAATTGAGACAACCGGTTGATGCCATTATCTATGAAGCCCATATCAGGGACCTGACGATACACCCGAACAGTGGAGCTGAAAGGAAGGGAACATACCAGGGTGCAGCGGAAGCGGGAACAAAAAGTCCGATGAGGATCGAAACCGGACTTTCCTACATTAAAAATCTCGGTGTCACACATATAGAACTCCTGCCGGTTCATGATTTCGAGGGAGTAGACGAACTGGACCGGGCTAGGGACTATAACTGGGGATATAATCCGGTTCATTATAATGTCCCTGATGGGAGCTATGCTTCTGACCCCAGGAATCCTTATAATCGCATCATGGAGCTTAAGCAGTTGATTTCTTCCATACACGGCATGGGGATGGGTGTCATAATGGACGTCGTTTATAATCACGTCTACATCCGTGAGGAATCTCCTTTTGAAAAAATTGTACCAGGTTACTTTTTTCGCCACGACGCACACGGCCTTCCCTCAAATGGGACCGGAGTTGGGAACGATATCGCCTCCGAAAGGCTGATGGCGAGAAAATTCATCGTTGACTCTGTTATGTATTGGCTGAATGAATTTCATGTAGATGGCTTCCGCTTTGATTTGATGGGTATTTTGGATATCGAAACAATGACTGCTGTCAGGAAGGCAGTAAATAGCTTGAATCCAGACATTTTGATCATTGGGGAAGGCTGGGATTTGAACACACCTCTCCCGCCTGATCGGAAGGCCAATATTTCGAACCAGGCAAAGCTGCCAGGAATAGGCCAGTTTAATGATTGGTTCCGCGATTCCATTAAAGGCAGTACTTTTAACATTTATGATAAAGGCTACGCATTAGGAAATGATCGTTATCTTGAATCTGCAAAACAAGTGATGGCTGGCAGCATTGGAATCGGCAAGCGGAAGCATGGCCTGTTTTTGCAGCCGGGACAATCCGTGAATTACATTGAATCGCATGATAACCATACATTGTGGGATAAGTTGAAAATATGTAATCCTGACCAGGATGAAGCTATTTTAAAAAAGCAGCACAGGCTGGCGACGTCGATGGTATTACTGGCCCAGGGAATTCCATTTCTGCACAGCGGCCAGGAATTTTTCAGGTCGAAAAAAGGGGTTGGCAACAGCTACCGGTCTCCCGATGAAATAAATTGGCTGGATTGGGACCTGCGAGATGCAAACATGGATAATGTCCACTACATCAAAGGAATCATCGATATTCGTAAATCAAACGAAGCTTTTCGGTTTCCTGACAGTGAACAAATCCGCAGGCAAATGGAATTTTTCTCGTTACCAGCACCGTTGATCGGCTTTTCACTGAAAGAAATAAAACAAGGCGGACATTGGGAAAAAATTCTCGTGTTCATAAACCCATCAATGGATCAGCAGCTTGTTGAATTAACAGAAGATACGAGATGGAGTGTCCTTGCTGACCATGAAAATGCTTCAGCACAGCCATTTCGCCATATAGAAGGAGATAAGGTGCTTCTGGAGCCATGCTCGCTGTTTGTGCTGGCAAAATAGGCATAGTCTCGAATAGTCCAGTGTCGAGCCATGTAGATACTCAATAAAGGGCTTATGCTTTTCTTTTGATAACTTTTTCACAATATTAATTTAGGGTCCATGGGGTTGACGTACTCAACCTCTAGGGGATAAAATTTATAAGATAGCTATTGTTTCTATCAATAGCTGTCTTTTTATTTCCGATAATAAGTATAACAACAGTGAATTTTGATTTTATAGAATCCATTTCCGGTTTTTAGCATAAGGGAAATAGTGATAAATGAAGGTGACTAACTTTGGAACATTTATTTGGACAGGATTGGGAGATCGTTCCTGCAGGCGGTGCAACCGGTGCCGCTTATTTTGCGCAGCATGAAGAACAACGGCTGTTTTTAAAACGTAATTCATCCCCTTTTCTTGCTGTTCTCTCCGCAGAAGGAATTGTACCCAAGCTTGTTTGGACGAAAAGGTTAGAAAACGGAGATGTCATTACTGCGCAACAATGGATGAATGGAGGAGAGCTGAAGCCCGGGGATATGAATAATGACCGTGTGGCCAAGCTGTTGAAGAAAATCCATGCTTCAGAACCGCTTCTTGGGATGCTTACCAGGCTTGGAAAAAGCCCGCTGAAGCCTGAGATGTTCCTTCATGCGCTGAATGAGGAATTGGATGAGGAGCTTCGCACGAAGCAAGCTGTCATAGATTCATTGAAGTTTTTAACTGGAAACGTTGGCAATATTGATGTGGACGAGAAGGTCGTTTGCCATTGTGATGTAAATCATAACAACTGGCTGCTTACCGAAGACAACCAGTTGTATTTAATTGACTGGGATGGAGCGATGATTGCTGATCCTGCCATTGACCTCGGACTTCTACTGTATTCTTATATACCAGAAGAGGAATGGGAGGAATGGCTGGATAAATACGGCATCACCCTGTCCGAAAATCTTAAACAACGAATGAAATGGTATGCACTCGCACAATCACTTTCAGCAATTCAATGGCATAAAAACCAGAATCGTATTCCTGAAATGGAAAAATGGATTGATTTTTTAAAAGCACTTATTTAATGTTTATGAAAATTGGCCTATATCATTTACCCATTGTGACAGCTGACCCTGGTTTGTCTGGATATGCTGTTCCAAATCAGAGGCATTGACGCCATTTTGGCTATACTGATAAACATCCTGAAGAATCGATTTGAAGTTGCCGTCAACATTCGTGTTGACCATCAGCGACTTAATCAGGCGTTCCAATTGTTGATACTCCGCAACCGAACCACAGCAGTCAGTCTGCTGGTTGCTTAATATATCCTTTAATAAATTTACCTGGTCATGATGGCTTAAAGGCACAATAATCACCCTTTCGTTTTAAAGGAATTCACATATAGATTGTGGATTCCTTTTTGTGTTTATACATCGAGTGACCAGGCGGGATAAATTTCACCTTGAAAACATATGGGTTGCATGATATTGTTTGAAACGAATGAAAATAGTACAGAGGTGTCAGTATGAGACTAAGAAACAAGCCATGGGCTAAAGATAAATTACTTCAGTATTCGAATTTTGTGATTCATGAACCGGAACAGCACCGTGGGAACTGGGGTCAAGTTTTTGAGAAGGATCAGCCTCTCCATATCGAGATTGGGACCGGAAAAGGCCAGTTCATCACTGGGATGGCAAAAGCCAACCCAGACATTAACTATATTGGCATTGAATTGCAGGAAAGCGTCATCGTCAGCGCGCTGGACAAGCTGATTGAAGAAGACTTGCCAAACTGCAAACTGATGAACGTAAATGGTGCAGAGCTTGCAAAGTACTTTGAAAGTGGAGATGTCAGCCGAGTTTACTTGAACTTCTCTGATCCATGGCCAAAGACACGCCATGAAAAAAGGAGACTGACATTCAAGTCTTTCCTTGAAGTATACGAATCCATCCTTGTCAAAAATGGAGAGATCCACTTCAAGACAGATAACCAGGGGTTGTTCGAGTACTCTCTTGTAAGCTTCTCGCATTATGGCATGAAACTTAACTACGTCAGCCTCGACCTCCACAACAGTGATTACGAAGGCAACGTCATGACTGAATACGAGGAGAAATTCTCCTCACGCGGCAGCCGCATTTATCGTTGTGAGGTACAGTTTCAATCTAAATAAGTAGTAGTAGTGTGGCCGATCGATCAGTGTCGATTGGCTTTTTTACATGGAAAAAAACCTCAGCAATATTGGAAAAAAAGCGCGATAATTTCCAGTTCGCCAATAAAATGTGAAAATCGCCAATAAAACTTTATTATCGCCAATAAAAATAAAATATCGCCAATAAAATATTTTTTTGTATGAAAAAGGCCAGAAAATAAACATAGTGATCGGATGAGTAGCCGGTAAGATACAATGCAACCTACTTGTTAAAGATATTTCCCTGAAAAATCTCGAAATTGTACCTAAAATGGCCGTCTTTTTATCGATATAAGATGAATTATTTAAAAATTAAAAATTGTAGTGTTACAATCAAGTAAAAAAGGGGGATGCATGATGGAAAAGCTCGAGCTTCGGAATGTTAAACTGGAGTGGCTTAACGGGGGAGTCACTCATCTTGATGGCGGTGCGATGTTTGGGGTTGTGCCGAAACCGCTATGGTCGCGAAAATATCCTGTTAATGACAAAAACCAGATTGAGCTGCGCACAGATCCGATTTTAATTCAGGCCGAGGGAAAGAATTTCCTTGTTGAAAGCGGCATGGGGAAGGGAAAACTGAATGAGAAGCAAAAACGTAATTTTGGAGTACTTGAGGAATCAAGCCTGGATTCAGAACTGAATCGACTGGGTTTATCAACTGAAGATATCGATTACGTATTGATGACACACATGCATTTTGACCATGCCTGCGGGTTGACGAAGGATTCAGACGGGGAACTTGTTTCGGTTTTCCCGAACGCGCGCATTATCACTTCCCAGATAGAGTGGAATGAGATGCGGAATCCGAATATCAGGTCAAAGAGTACATACTGGAGAGAAAACTGGCAGGGGATTGAACAGCAGGTTGAGACTTTTGAGAAGGACTGGTCATTTGGTCCAATCAAAATGATCCACACTGGTGGCCATAGTGATGGTCATTCAATTCTTATTATTGAAGATGAAGAGATGACAGTGGTTCACATGGCTGATATCATGCCTACTCATGCTCACCAAAATCCTCTCTGGGTGATGGCCTACGACGATTACCCTATGGATTCGATTTCCGCCAAGCAGAAATGGCTGGAATTTGGAATCAGCAAGGACGCCTGGTTCACTTTTTACCATGATGCGGTATATCGTGCATTGAAATTCGGTCGGGATGGAAAAATAACTCAAACAATTGAGAGAAAAAAAATAGACCTGCGCTAAGCAGGTCTAGATTCCAACAAATATTAATTTAACGGATAAGCATCGAGGATCGCTCCAGTGGATGCATCAGCGATGAATTCAAATTGTTCCACCTTGCCGTCGATATTGCGGGAGATGCCGCCTTTATATACCTGGTAATCAATCGGTGCTATTGAATAGGGCTCGGCAGTCATATTGATCCATGAGCCGCTGATTGGCCCTGATTTTTTAAACGCTGCCTTCGCATGATTCAGTACTTTATCAGCTGACACAGTTTCTTTTTGTGACGCAAGTTCCTTTACAGCATACGCACCTGCCAGGCCGGCGCCAACGCCAATGAAAAAGGCTTTCCAGTTCATAGTCAAGGACCTCCAAGGTTAAATATGGAATTTCAAGTTACCTTCATCATAACAAATCACTCAGGTGTAGCAAAGAAATAATGCCGCAAAAAATGTGCATGACAGGATTAAGACTGGCAAGGATAATGAATGTTCTGTAAAATGGAATTTATAAATACATAATCTTTAGTAAATCTAAATTTTTGGTGAGAAGGAGAAGTTAAATGAACGAGCAAACATTGAGCCTGTTTAAAACGTTGACAGAATTGCCTGGAGCCCCGGGCAATGAGCACGCAGTACGTAAATTTATGCGCGAGCAATTAGAACAGTATTCAGATGAACTGATCCAGGATAAATTGGGCAGTGTGTTCGGCGTTAAAAAAGGTGACCCAAACGGCCCGAGAATCATGGTTGCTGGCCATATGGATGAAGTTGGTTTCATGGTCACATCCATTACGAAAAACGGGATGATCAGATTCCAAACACTTGGCGGCTGGTGGAGCCAGGTGCTTTTGGCACAGCGCGTCCAGATCATCACGAACGATGGACCTGTTACTGGTGTAATCGGATCGATTCCGCCTCATCTGCTGGATGAGTCAAAACGAAATAAGCCAATGGAAATCAAGAACATGCTGATTGATATTGGTGCAGACGATAAAGAAGATGCCATTAAGCTCGGCATCAAACCAGGGCAGCAAATCGTACCGATCTGTCCGTTCACTCCAATGGCAAACGACAAGAAGATTCTTGCTAAAGCCTGGGATAATCGCTATGGCTGCGGCCTGGCAATCGAGCTTTTAAAAGAAACGAAGGACATCCAGCTGCCAAACATGCTGTACTCAGGTGCGACAGTCCAGGAAGAGGTTGGCTTGAGAGGCGCGCAGACTGCAGCGAACATGATTGACCCGGACATCTTCTTCGCATTGGATGCAAGTCCGGCTAATGATATGTCAGGTGATAAGAACGAATTCGGCCAGCTAGGCAAGGGTACTCTGTTGAGAATCCTTGACCGCTCAATGGTTACGCACCGAGGCATGAGAGAGTTCATTCTTGATATGGCGGAGACACATGATATTCCTTACCAGTACTTCGTTTCCCAGGGTGGTACGGATGCAGGAAGAGTACACACTTCCAATCAAGGTATCCCAAGCGCCGTAATCGGCATCTGCTCACGCTACATCCATACTGCAGCATCAATGATCCATGTCGATGATTATGCGGCAGCCAAGGAACTTCTCGTCAAGCTTGTAAAAGCAGCAGATAAGACAACTGTGGAAACAATCAAGAATAACAGCTAATGAAAAGAGAAATGAGGGGGCAGGTAAAACTGCTCCTTTTTCATGTATGAAAGGTGGCCAAATTATGCGAGTTACAGTTGGTTCAAAAAATCCTGCTAAAATTAATGCAGTAAAAGAAGCTTTTAAAGAGTATCCCTACGAAATCATCTCTGTCGATGCAGAATCAGGTGTTAGCGAACAGCCGATGTCTGATGAGGAAACAATCAAAGGGGCAGTCAACAGGGCCATACAGGCGGCTGAACTGGGTGAAGCTGAAATTGGCATCGGACTCGAAGGTGGCGTTCAGCAGACACCTTATGGGCTGATGCTCTGCAATTGGGGAGTTCTGGCAGCCAAAGGAATGGAGCCAATCATTGCCGGTGGCGCAAGGCTTCCACTTCCTGATGAAATTGCCCAACAGTTACTAATGGGTGTCGAACTTGGCCCAGTAATGGACGAGTATGCAAAAAAACAAAACGTTCGCAAAAATGAAGGCGCAGTTGGAATCTTCACGAATGGACAAATCAACAGAAGCGAAATGTTCACACATGTCATGAAACTGCTCGCAGGACAATATGAATATCAAATAGGGCAAGGTAAAAAGACAGTCTAAAGGCTGTTTTTTTATTTGCTCACTCTTTTCTGGATTAGTTAAAAGCTAGCGATGAAGTTCATTGATGCCCGAAGAAGTGAAATATTAGAAAAAAGGTAACCAATGATGCCGATTGGAGCCCGAAAAAGTGAGATGTTGGAAAAAGAGGTCACCAATGATGCCGATTGGAGCCCGAAAAAGTGAGATGTTAGAAAAAGAGGTCACCAATGATGCCGACTGGAGCCCGAAAAAGTGAGATATTAGAAAAAGAGGTCACCAATGAGGCTGATTAGTGACCGAAAAAGCAAAAAATTGGAAAAAGAGGTCACCAATAAGCTTGCCCCCGGGACAACCTTAGACCGTAACAAAAGATTTATCGACAAATTTCTGAAAAATATCATAAATTTCAACAAAAAATACTCGACAAGCCTTGTCACCCGTCAAACAAGAAAGGTATGATAGAAAAGAAGTGGTTAAGTCCTTACTAAGGGGGGAAAAAGTATGATAAAGTTCAGAAGGGCATTTGGGCTTATTATAGTGGGATTATTTCTGCTTAGCGCTTGTTCTGCCTCATTTTCCGAACAGAAGGCTGAAATAAAAAAGGATGTTGCGTCTACTTTTGAAAGTCAACCAGAAAAAACAAACAATAGTACTAAAGATATAGATTATTACTTGCCGACGGATTTCAAGGTGGAAAAAGAAACACCTAATAATGTATTGCTCAAAGATGGATCAAAAACTTACATTCTTTTTTATAATCAACATGAAAAAGAAGATAGTAAAGTCGTCTATGATTCCACTGTGAAGCAACAGAAGGAATGGGACGCTAATGAGACCTTCAGTAAAGATGGCAAATTTGGCTATATGCTTGTAAAAGAGCTAAAAGAGGACCATTATCAGCTGATTGTCGGGATTGGCGGCGTCAAGTTGACGACCGAAACTGAGAATGTGAGAGAAGATGCAGAAGCGATGATGCAAATTGCCAACTCAGTGAAAATAAAGTGACGCCATTCAATGATGGCGTTTTTTTTATCTCCAGTTCTCACTAAAGAAGCTTTAATCAGATTAGTTTCTTTTTTTTCAATGCATGGGTAAAATAAGTGAAGTACAATGAGATTTTCCCGGGAGGTATTCTTTTGAAAAACTTGGAATCAATGGAACAGTTCGAAGCGTTGAAAAACGATGGTAAACATATATTTTTATTTACTGCTGGCTGGTGCCCTGACTGCCGTGTAATCGAGCCGGTATTGCCTGAAATTGAAAGCAAATACAGCGAATACGAATTCGTTTCTGTGGATCGTGATGATTTCATCGATCTTTGCATCCAGCTGGATGTATATGGCATTCCTAGCTTTGTTGCATTTGAAAACGGCAAAGAGCTTGGCCGTTTTGTCAGCAAGAATAGAAAGACACAATCTGAAATCGAAAACTTCATTGAAGGTCTTGCCTAATTAATTCTTTCCCTCCATCTTTTGAGGTGGAGGGAAATTTCATGTAAAATGAGTTGCAGAAACTCCTGTAGAAATGGAGGGATAAGAAAATGAAAATGGATAGCAGAAAAATGCGGAAAGAGCTGGAGGATCGTCTTCAACATCCTGACCGGACTTTTTCCTATGACCGGGAAAAGGATCAGTTGAGAATTGAAAACAAAAATACTGGTCGCGGCATCACCATTGCTATTCCTGGGATTGTCGCCAAGTGGCAGGAACAGAAGGAAAAAGCGATTGATGAGGTCGTCTATTATGTAACTGAAGGCCTGAATGCTATGGAAAGTCAGCTTGAGCTGTCTGGAAAGGAAAAAAATATTTTTCCTGTCATCCGGTCGACGTCATTTCCATCGGAAGCCGAGGAAGGGGTTCCTTTCCTTTATGATGATCATACCGCGGAAACAAGGATATATTACGCTTTGGATTTAGGTACTACATACAGGCTGATTGATTCGAAGCTATTGAAAAAAGAAGGATGGTCAGCGGGTCAGGTCCGTGAGACGGCTTTGTTCAATGTCCGATCCCTCTCCGTAAAACTAAAAGAGGATCGTGTTGCGGATAACACCTTTTATTTCCTCAATTCGAATGACGGTTATGATGCCAGCAGAATTTTGAATACGAGCTTTTTGAATGAAATGAAGAAAAGAATGAAGGGAACCATGGCCGTAGCCGTTCCCCATCAAGATGTCTTAATCATCGCCGATGTGGAAAATAACACTGGATATGATATCCTGGCACAGATGACAATGAGCTTTTTTGCGAGTGGAAGAGTGCCAATCACTGCCCTAAGCTTCCTATATGAAGATGGAGAATTGGAGCCAATCTTTATTTTAGGTAAAACAAAAAAGGAATAGTAACGAAAGAAACGAAAGCCCGGAATTAACGGGCTTTTTTCCATTGTCTAGTTCCAGCGCCTAGCCAGTTTTCATCCATGAGAGTGCTTCCACGAGTATCTTGCGAGAAGCGTTAGCTTTGAGCAGCTCAAGTCGCTTGTCTAGCTGCGGCTCCTAACTCCTCGAGACGTTTCGGTCCTGCCAATGAAGTCAAAGAGCGACTTCACTGTCAGGCCCTCCAACGCTTGTCGGAGTTGGGCAGTCGCCTTCGCATTTCGAATTGTCTAGTGTCGCCTTCTAGAATCTTCGAAACTTCAACTCCGCCGGCAGAAGCAAAAAGCGCTTCTTTGTCGGAGTCTCCAGTTTCTGCGTTTCTAGACAGTCGGCTATACATTTCGATTTCGGTCCTGCCAATGAAGTCAAAGAACGACTTCACCGGTCGGCCCTCCAGCGCTTTTCGGGGCTGACCAAGGCGCTGCGCTTTTCTTAGCAAGAACTGGATAGAAAGGGATTTTCACATGACACAAAAAGTTGCACTTATTACCGGAAGCAGCCGGGGGATCGGAAAAGCTGCTGCCCTCAAGCTCGCAAAAGAAGGGTATGACATCGTTGTCAATTATGCCCGCAGCAAAAAGGCAGCTCAGGAAACAGCAGAGCAAATAGAAGCTCTTGGCAGAAAAGCCCTTGTCGTTAAGGCGAATGTCGGGGATGTCAGCAAAATCAAAGCAATGTTCGAACAAATCGAAGCGGAATTCGGACGGCTCGATATCTTCGTTAACAATGCAGCTTCAGGCGTGCTGCGACCGGCGATGGAGCTTGAGGA
>NZ_JBIQOE010000250.1:0-54322 GCF_047739415.1 Mesobacillus sp.
ATTTGTTTTACTATATCATACAGTTCAACAGAAATAAATTAAAAATTTCGAAATATATATTTTTCCTTTTCAAGAATGAAGTCATTTTATCATGAAGCATGTTGACTCGCAAAAAACAATCTTCCGTTACTTAGTTTCCACTCCGGCCTTCCGCTGCACCCGGGACAATAAATACCATACCTTCGGGAAAAGCAAGAAGGAGCACGGAATCCCGGCTCCTCCATTTATTTCTTCCTGTAAAAGAAAGTATCTGCAGTTTCAAAATCATATGTACCAGGGTTGAAGATCTGTTCAGTGCTTCCAACAAACAGAATCCCGCCTGGCCTTAATGCCGCACTGAATTTATGGTAAATGCTTTCCTTGGCCTCCTCGGTAAAATAAATGAGGACATTCCGGCAGACAATCAGGTCAAACGGACCGCCGAAACGATCGGCAAGCAAATTTTGCTTTTTAAACGCAACAGTCTTCTTAATGTCATCTTCTACCGTATAATAGGAACCATCCTGCCGAAAAAACTTTTTAACCATTTCCTTAGGGGCTTCATTCAGTGATCTTTCTGCATAAACTCCGCGCCTCGCTTTTGCCAGGACATTGTCATCAATATCAGTCGCCAGGACCTGGATTCTCGATAATGGCATATGTTTTGACAGCACCATCGCCAATGTATAAGGCTCTTCTCCAGTAGAACAAGCTGCACTCCAGATTTTCGGGTTCGGATTTCTGCTTAACAACTCAGGTACTATCGATTTATCGAGGACTTCCCACCTTTTTGCGTTTCTATAAAACTCGGATACATTGATTGTCATTCGATCCAGAAATTCGTTCATGAGCTGCTGGTCTTTATCAAGGACTTGAAAGAATTCCTTGAAAGATGAGTAACCTTTCTTTTGATAGAGTGAAGTCAACCTTCTTTTCATCTGGGCTTCTTTGTATAGAGCAAGGTTTATACCTGTCTTCTGGTGGATTTTCGAGATGAAGTGTTCATAGTCTTGCGGCATCATTTAGCTCCTTATTTTTACTAGAAAAAGTTGGACATTTTCATTATATCGAAAAATAGAATTTTGGGTGATATATTTTTTTATATCCGGAGAGCTATATAACGTCCCGAAAAAGAAAAAGGACACTTGCTTTTCACAAGTGTCCGGAGTTTATTTAAAAGATAAGCGGCTTACGCTTTTCTTTGTCCAGCTCCAGCGCCTAGCCCCTCGAGTCGCTTCGGTCCGCCCAATGAAGTCAAAGAACGACTTCACTGGTCAGCCCTCCAGCGCTTGTCGGGGCTGACCAAGGCGCTTACGCTTTTCTTTGTCCAGCTCCAGCGCCTAGCCCCTCGAGTCGCTTCGGTCCGCCCAATGAAGTCAAAGAACGACTTCACTGGTCGGCCCTCCAGCGCTTGTCGGGGCTGACCAAGGCGCTTACGCTTTTCTTAGTAAACCCACTCGTTGATTAATTTGCTGTATTCAGCCAGTTCTTCTTGTTTGAAGAATAATCCGATTTCACGCTCAGCGCTTTCTGGTGAGTCAGATCCGTGAATTACGTTCTTGCCTACAGTCACACCGAATTCTCCGCGGATAGTTCCAGGAGCTGCATCTTTAGGGTTTGTAGCACCCATCATCTGGCGTGCAGTAGCAATTACATTCTCTCCCTGCCATACCATAGCGAATACTGGTCCTGAAGTGATGAAGTCTACCAATTCGCCAAAGAATGGACGCTCTTTATGTTCGCCATAATGCTCTTCAGCAAGTTCTCTTGGGATGTTCATAAGTTTTGCGCCAACTAGCTGGAAGCCCTTCTTTTCGAAACGAGCTACAACTTCACCGATCAGGTTGCGTTGTACTCCGTCAGGCTTGACCATTAAATAAGTCTTTTCCATGAGTTCCACTCCTATTTCCTATATGTATGTGAACCGCTTACAAAAGCAATCCTTAGAAATAGTATCATTTTTTTGAAAAATTCGCAACTTGCTAATACTTGCGTTTTCCAATGAATTTGGCAATATCGCGCAATGACTTCTTTGCCTTATTAGATGGGAGCTCTTCAAGGATTTCAAGAGCTTTATCCAAATAGCGGTCACTGATCTCAAGTGATTTTTCAATCGCTCCTGACTCCTGTACAAGCTTTAGTATTTCAATCAGTTCTTCTCTTGGCATACCTTCATGGACAGTCCTGATCCGGCTTTTGATATACTCATCCTGCATTGCATACAGTACAGGAAGAGTGACATTCCCCTGTAGAAGATCCCCGCCAGCCGGCTTTCCAAGTTCCTTTTCTGTACCGGTGAAATCCAGTACATCATCAGTAATCTGGAAGGACATGCCGACATAGTAGCCAAACTTATACAATTTTCGATGGTCCTGCTCCGGAACTCCTGCCACCACGGCACCAAGCTGGCAGCTGGCAGCGATAAGAAGAGCAGTCTTCCGCTTGATTCGCAGCAAATAATTACGCAGATTTTGATCAAAGTTATATTTATCTTTTATTTGTTCGATTTCCCCAACACTTAGTTCGACTATAGTATCAGAGAGAATCTGGTGCGCTTTCGGATTTTCAATGTCAGTCATAAGCTCCAGTGCCCTGGCAAAAATGTAATCCCCAGTATACATTGCAATCCTGTTATCCCATTTCGCTTTGATTGTCGCCTGCCCTCTACGCAATTCAGCATCGTCGATGACGTCATCGTGTACAAGGGAGGCCATATGGATGAGCTCCAGGGAGACTGCGACATCCTTGATGATTTCAATATCATAATCTCCGAATTTACCACCAAGAAGAACAAAAACGGGTCTGATCCGTTTCCCGCCAGCTTTAAGTAAGTGAAGGCTTGCCTGTCTGAGCAGCTGGGAATCGGCCTGGATTGCTTTTTCCAGCTCTCTTTCAATCAATGTCAAATCAGAATTCAAATATGTATATAATAGCTTCATCTTCATAATTATCCACCCAGCTTTTACATCCTCGATATCCATTGATGCAACTGCAACAAGTTCCTTTCCACAGCCTCAATGCAATCAGGAAATTTCTTATATGCTTGGAGCTTTCCATCCGGTCCAGCTAATAGATTTTTCTTTCTTTTGGAACCAATCCAGATACAGGTCACTTCGTTAATCGGGAACAAAGCGACAACACTAAATGAAAACAGGCTGACCTTCCTTGCCGAGCGAAAAAGAAAAGGACAGCCATTGTCTTTATATATAGTATCAGATTGTATATTCACCTGAAAGAATCGTCAAGCCCCAGCGCATTTGCCAGCCTCCGACCCAGAAACGGCTTCGATTATAGTGAGAAGCCACTCACGGCGTGTCTTTTCCCGGACACCATGGCGTCTTTCTTATTTACGGCCGATATGCACGGCAGCTACTCCACCGCTATATGGTTTATATTCAACGTTCACGAATCCTGCTTCGGAGAACATTTTCGCGAGTTCTTTCATGCCTGGGAAATCCTTTGCGGATTCCTGGAGCCAGGAATACTCATCATAGCTCTTCGCGAACAGTTTGCCGAACATCGGCATGATAAACCTAAAGTACAATCTATACGCCTGCTTAAAACCTGGCATTGTAGGCTGGGAAGTTTCCAGGCATACTGCCATACCGCCCGGCTTTAGGACTCTGTACATTTCACGAAGCACCTGATTGTAATCAGGGACATTCCTCAAACCAAAACCAATAGTGACATAGTCAAAGCTATTATCCTCAAATGGGAGCTCCATTGCGTTCCCATGGATTAGTGCTGCCTGGTCCAAATTACGTGCGTGCAATTTGTCCTCGCCAATCTTCAGCATATTTTTACTGAAATCAAGTCCGACCACTTCGCCGTCTTTGCCTGCTGCTTCTGCAAGTGCAATCGTCCAGTCAGCCGTACCGCAGCACACATCAAGTGCTTTGGCTCCTTTTGGGACATTCATCTTTTTCATTGTGTCATTGCGCCATTTAATATGCTGCTGAAAACTGATGACAGAATTCATCTGGTCGTAATTTTCATAGATTTTTTCAAAGACTCCATGAACACGTTGTTCTTTCGATTGCTGCATTGCATTACCCTTCTTCCGCGAAATTTTTAGACATGGTCTGGTGCTGCCCGGAGATCAGGTCTAACCGTTCTATAAGCAAGCTGTTCATCCCTGGCAGCTTCTTAAACGCTGCATTAATCTTCGTCATAGAAAATTCAATATATCGTGTGCAAATTGTTAAAAGGTATTTTTGCTGTTCCGAAGAAAGTTCTGTTGTAGTCTGGTCCATTTTTGGCAAAGTAATTTTTTTCAGCGCGTTGAAAACCAGCGAACTACCGTTTTTAATGAACTTCGTTTCTTCAGATAGCATCCTTTTGACAAAAAGCCAATTAGAAGCGAATTCAAACCATTCAGCCGCGTCAAAATGATCAGCGACCTTGCCTAAAAGAGACGACTCGATTAATTTTACGCTTTCCATTAACTTATCGATCGCTTCAGTTTCTTTTTGATACAACGAAATTTTATGCTCATTGACTTCTTTTACACCTGAAGCCAACCGCTTGATCATTTCTATATCATCCATATCAGCCAGCAGCTTGTAATATAGTCCGCTGAAATAAATTCCAGCGAGAACCGTCAACTGTCGGCGCTTATGGGTTTCATCCTCTTCACCTGGGTGTGAGTTGTGGACATGCTCATGGGTATCAAGGGCAATTTGCAGGAGCATGGCGGTCACAGTGTAATTCTTTGCTCTTTCCTGATCTACTTCCTGCTCTTCCAGCAAGGATGTAAGCAACAAGAGCCGGTCATCATCTATAAATGGCGATTCTACATGCCTTAGCAAATAAGGATGTGAAAGTTTTTCGAGAAGAAGCTCTCTGGTGCCGTCTAATTTGTTTTGTAAATCTAGCAATTAAATCACCCTTGTTCCCCTTATTTATGTTGGATTGCCGGCGACGGGCACAACATTGTTTTAATCAGGAAAGCCAGCCGTATTTGGTGAGCTGGTCTATATTTAAAACAGACATAAAAAAAGCGCCTAAATAACTAGTTTGCAGTTGTACCGAACATTCCAAGGCAGTGACAATTATATCACAAATAGTAAAAACATGAACGTGATATTATAAATTAAACACCATTTGCGATAAATTGAGCTTGATTTTGTAACAAAATAGTTGGTTTTGGACTTAATTACTTCTTCTCACTAACTATTTCACCGAATGGTGTGACAATTTTTGCATGCCCTCTAATTTTAATGGCTGATGTATGTTCTGTGAACTGGGCAATCATAACTTCGCCCTGGTCCAGCTTCTCTGAATGGTGGAAGCGAGTGTCTGTTCCTCTTGTAAGTCCAATCACGTTCACACCATCCTCGATGGCCTTGATCACTACATAGTCCGTGTTAACACCTTGTTTCTTATCCATTATTATCCCCCTTACAGGAAAGATTATGTCGAGTCTGGGACGTACCCGATAATTCGTAGTTATGTTTGTTTATAATATAACAAAAGGCTAAAAGAATTACTTTCAGCCTTTTACATCTTTTGAATGTACTTTTCGAAATTCATGTAATCAACACTCTTTAATCTTTAATCAATGAGAGTATTTCAGCCCTTGCACTTACATCCTCTGCTAGAGTTCCTCTAACAGCAGATGTAACTGTTTTGGAGCCCGGTTTCTTGACTCCTCTCATTGTCATGCACATATGTTCCGCTTCTACCACTACCATGACACCATGGGGATCCAGCTTTTCCATTATGGAGTTCGCTATAGTAGAAGTGATCCTTTCCTGTAACTGAGGTCTTTTCGCTACTGCTTCCACAGCTCTTGCAAGCTTGCTGAGTCCTGTGACCTTTCCTCCACGTGGAATGTATGCGACATGTGCCTTGCCGAAGAAAGGAACAAGATGATGTTCACACATTGAATAGAAAGGGATATCCTTGACCAGGACCAGTTCCTCATGGTCCTCACCAAAAATAGTTTCAAAATATTCTTTAGGATCCTGGTTCAACCCCGAGAAAACTTCCTCATACATCTTCGCGACACGCTTGGGAGTATCAAGCAAACCTTCTCTGTTTGGGTCTTCACCGACTGCCTCTAATATTAAACGCACCGCTTCTTCGATTTGGGCACGATTGACGTTTGACATCTGCGCTTCCTCCTATGATCCGACAATCTCATTATAATCTTGCATAGTTAAGCAACTAATTGATTATAATATTTTCATCTTAGCATAACCAATTCTCAGCAGGCAAAACTTAATATTCCATAACATAGAAAAAGGCCGCGAACAGGTCGCGGCCTTTAGGGTTTAGCATACGCTCAGTGCGTCGTATGTAATTATTTCACTGCATCCTTAAGCGCTTTGCCAGGTTTGAAAGCAGGCACCTTGCTTGCAGAGATTTCGATTTCATCACCAGTTTGTGGGTTGCGTCCTTTACGGGCAGCGCGCTCACGAACTTCAAAGTTACCAAAACCGATTAATTGTACTTTGTCCCCATCTTTTAATGCATTTAAGATTGAATCAAAAACAGCGTCAACTGCTTTTGTTGCATCTTTCTTAGAAAGCTCACTAGCTTCTGCAACTGCATTGATAAGTTCTGTTTTGTTCATGCCATTCACCTCCTCCCAAAGAGATCCCATTGCTCAGAAATTAAGCATCTTACTACATTTCTAAACAAAACATATGAATTCTATACGTTGGTGGAAGATTTTATTATCATAGTTTTAAAAAAACTATGATAAATAAACCTTAAATCGCTTGAAACCCTGTTATATAAGGGTTTGTAAGCTGCAACGCTAATTCTGTTAAAAGATTATCATAATGTTTTACTCTTATCAAGATAATTTCAAGAAATAATGGGAATCTTTTCTTCTTTGAAACATAATTGTAATATGTTGACCCTAATTCATTACCCGTAACAGGCAGTATCAAACCTACAATAATGAATTTTATGCCTTTTCTCCTGATTACGCAAGCAGTCAACAAGGTCTTTACTCATAATTTACTGAAAGGAAGTTATATTAAAAGATTAATTTTGGTCCAAAGTTACTGTAGATCGACTAGATAAAGTGAAAATCAATGTTTTGGCAGACAAAACAAAAAGACTCCCAAAAGGAGTCCAAATTATAATATGATTGCTATTAATCCACCGGAACCTTCGTTGATGATTCTCTCCAGCGTCTCTTTTAATTTATAACGTGCATTTTCTGGCATCAGGCTCAATTTTGCCGAAATTCCTTCTCTGACGATTGAGCTTAAGCTTCTTCCAAAGATATCAGAATTCCAGATTGACAGCGGATCATCTTCAAAATCCTGCATCAAGTAGCGAACAAGTTCTTCACTTTGTTTCTCAGTACCAATAATTGGCGAGAATTCGGATTCTACGTCCACCTTAATCATATGGATTGAAGGGGCTACTGCTCTTAAGCGGACACCGAAACGCGCCCCCTGGCGGATGATTTCTGGCTCTTCCAGGCTCATGTCCGTCAGTGAAGGTGAAGCGATGCCGTATCCCGTCTGCTTAACCATTTTAAGCGCATCAGAAATCTGGTCAAACTCTGTTTTTGCATAGGCAAATTCCTGCATCAGCTCAAGCAAGTGATCCTTGCCGCGGATCTCTACGCCTACGATTTCTTTAAGGATCTCGTCATAAAGGTCATCCGGAGCAAACAGGTCGATTTCAGCTATACCCTGGCCCATTTCGATACCTGCCAGTCCAGCCCTGTCAATGTACTCAAAATCGCTGAATTGATGGACGACCCTGTCTACATCACGCAGCCTCTTAATGTCCTTCACAGTCTCCTTGACAGCTTCCTGATAGCTCTCACGCAACCAGTGGTTTTCACGGAGTACCATTACCCAGCTTGGCAGATTGACGTTCACTTCTAGCACTGGGAATTCGTAAAGTGCTTCCCTCATCACACTGAGAACATCTGATTCCCTCATGCTTTCAACACTCATTGCAAGCACAGGTATATCATATTTGTCAGCCAATTGTGAGCGAAGTGTTTCCGTATTTGGATGATACGGCTGTGCGCTGTTGATCACCATAATGAACGGCTTTCCGACTTCCTTAAGTTCCTCAATTACTCTTTCCTCTGCCTCAATATAATCTTGTCTTGGGATTTCCCCAATTGTCCCATCTGTCGTAATGACGACACCGAGTGTAGAGTGTTCCTGAATAACCTTCCTTGTTCCAATTTCTGCTGCTTCATGGAAAGGGATTGGTTCTTCATACCAAGGCGTATTGATCATCCTTGGCCCATTCTCATCCTCATAACCCTTTGCTCCCGGAACTGTATACCCTACGCAATCTACGAGCCTGATATTTACATCCAGACCATCATCAACGTGCACGGATGCTGCCTGGTTAGGCACGAATTTCGGTTCAGTGGTCATGATTGTTTTACCTGCTGCGCTCTGAGGCAGCTCATCAAGAGCTCTGGCCCTGTCAGCCTCGTTATTGATATTAGGTAAAACCACCAGTTCCATGAATTTTTTGATAAAAGTGGATTTTCCAGTGCGGACCGCACCTACAACCCCCAGGTAAATATCGCCGCCAGTCCTCTCGGCAATATCTTTAAAAATATCTACCTTTTCCAAGTGATCCCCTCCCGATCATAGAGTTAGTGGGAATAAATTCATCCAAATTAGTAATCTGGGACAGTATATATTTATGATGTTGTCCTATATCAATATGACAATTTTTTATTTTTTTACCCCCTTAATTTTAATTTCAAAAAAGACTCCTTCAATTCCCATTTATGAGAACAATCGATATCTTTTTAAAGACAAAAAAACCCTACTTCTACAATATATTTTGCAGAAACAGGGTTATGACTAATTTATTAGAAATGCGCAAGCTCGTTGTTCGCCCATACAATCGTTGGGTGGTGAAATTCCTATTTTATTCCTTTATTAAGAAGACCGGTTCATTGGTCTCCTTATCGATGGTATAAGGCAAAGAGTATGCTGGTACGAACATGGAATCATCTACGAGAATGTCTCGGATATCCTCACCCTCTGCAAGTTCCTTTTTTGACGATTTGATAGCCTGGTAGAGATCACTCCGGTAATCTACATATATTTCACCATCAGTCGAAATGATAAAATGCAGGTTCTGGTTTGTGAACGGGCTTACAACGACAGGCTCTTCTTTATAGCCAATCTTTTTAAAATCAAGAGTATACACATTTTCTGCGATACGTTCCTTGAAAGGTGGATATCCAGATGCATTGATTCTCATTTTTATCTCACGGATTGTCTCTGCCATTCTTAAATCGAGCAGCTTCACTGTTGGATCTGTTTCAGCATCTACAAGGACATATTGAAACAGACCTCCGTTTTCATAAGCATTGCCTGGTGCCTCAGCAATAAATCTTGGAACGATCTTTTTAAAATCTATTGGATACTTTTGATAAATCGGTGTCTCTAAATCCTTCGTCTTGATTGGCAGCAAGCCGCCATTTGCCTCCTTGTACTGGTCAACAGCAGACTGTACACTATCAAGCTGGTCCTTGTATGGAACCTGATTTTGCACAAGTTTTTCTTCCGGATACATACAACCAGTCAATGTAAGTAATACCAGGATGACTGGCATAAAAATACGGATTTTGTTCATTGATACCAACCCTTTAATCCTATGTATTTTATTCGCTCGTCGGACCGCTGAAAACAACGAAAAAGATTATCAGCCCTGCTAAGATCATCAGCACATAGGCTATGATCGCCGTTGCAATTTTGAAGAACCCTTTTAACTTATAACGACTTAAATAGATGGCAAACAAAGACAGAATCATACTGCCCATGCCAACGAAAGAAATGTACATTTTCAATAATGCGGGTGACAAAATAAACCCCTCCCTTTTTCGAGAAGTATTATATCATATGCAGCAATTGTGCAGGCAAATAAATCCCTTAAGAAAACAAAAAAAGCTGAAGTAAAGAAGGGGCGGACAACTTTACCTCAGCCTACACGACTAAATACCCTAACACCCAGTTCAAACCACCAGTTTGCTTCGTTGCATCTTATGCAAGCACAGAGGAAATCGCATCCTCGAATGCCTATATTGGCGATATTATTCATTAGAAAATTTTTCTAAGTTAGATTTTACCTCCGAGTACGTCAGCCAGGTCTTCCATCTCGTGAGTTTTCTCTCGGGACATCAACCCATCAACAGCGTCCTTCGGATTGACGTCATTGAAAAGAATATTATATAGCGCATTAGTTATCGGCATATTGACTTCATATTTTTTAGCAAGCTGATACGCCGCCTTCGTCGTCCTTACACCTTCTACGACCATCCCCATGTTCTCAAGGACCTCCTCAAGGTTCTGGCCCTTGCCAAGCAGATTTCCTGCCCGCCAGTTCCTGGAATGGACGCTCGTACAAGTGACAATCAAATCCCCTATCCCTGTCAATCCTGAAAAAGTCAAAGGGCTGGCGCCCATCTTGACACCAAGCCGGGCTATTTCAGCTAGCCCCCTGGTAATCAAAGCAGCCTTGGCATTATCTCCGTAACCTAATCCATCTGAAATCCCGGCAGCAAGAGCGATAATATTTTTAAGTGCCCCGCCAATTTCCACGCCGATTAAATCCGGATTTGTGTATACTCTAAAGTTATTGTTGATAAACAAATCCTGGATTTTTTCGGCCGCTCCCATATTTTTCGAGGAAACGGTGACCGTTGTCGGATGGCGCAGGCTAACTTCTTCGGCATGGCTTGGACCGGATAAGACTACGACGCTTTCTAATAAGCCCTCTGGCATTTCCTCTTCAATCATTTCAGAAATACGGAGCAAGGAATCCGGTTCGATTCCTTTGCTGACGTGGACAATTACCATGGGTTCAGAAGTAACCTCAGTCATCTTTCGGATTACTTCACGGATTGCTTTTGTAGGGACAGCCATAATCACTGTTTTGATCCCAGCCAAAGCCTCCTGAAGTGATGAATACCCAATGATGGTTGCAGGCAGAGTAATTTCAGGAAGGTATTTCTTGTTGGTATGGTGATGATTGATTTCATCAATTTGCACAGGATTGTGCCCCCAAAGACGAACCTTATGGCCATTGTCGGCGAGGACCATAGCCAAAGCCGTTCCCCAGCTTCCAGCCCCAAGAACAGCTATTTTCTCACTCTTCCTTTCCATTTTAAACCACAACCTTTATATTATTTTCTTTGTCTCGCAAAAATCTTGATAGGAGTACCTGTGAAATCAAAGGCATCCCTGATCCTATTTTCGAGGAATCGCTCATAAGAAAAATGCATTAATTCAGGTTCGTTGACAAAGACAACAAAAGTAGGCGGCTTTACCGATACCTGGGTAGCGTAATAAATTTTGAGTCTCTTCCCTTTGTCTGTTGGTGTCGGATTCATCGCAACAGCGTCCATAATGACTTCATTCAGGATATTGGTCTGCACCCTCATTGCATGGTTTTCACTTGCCATATCAATCATCGGCATCAATGTGTGAATCCGTTTCTTTGTTTTTGCCGATAAGAAAACAATTGGTGCATAGCTCAGGAATTGGAAGTGAGCACGGATTTTCTCTTCATACTCCTTCATTGTCTTTTCGTCTTTTTCAATTGCATCCCATTTGTTAACAACAATGATAACTGCGCGGCCCGCTTCTTCGGCATAGCCGGCGATATGCTTATCCTGTTCGATAATACCTTCTTCGGCATTGATCACAACAAGGACAACATCGGAGCGCTCGATAGCTCTTAACGCCCTTAAAACACTGTATTTTTCAGTCGTTTCATACACTTTTCCTTTTTTACGCATACCCGCGGTATCAATAATGACATATTTTTGTCCATCATAAGTTACTTGCGAGTCAATCGCGTCTCTAGTCGTACCCGCGATATCACTAACAATTACACGGTCTTCTCCTAGAATCGCATTGACCAAAGAAGACTTCCCAACATTTGGACGGCCGATCAATGAAAATTTGATCGCATCTTTATCATACTCGTCTTCCTTATCTTTTGGAAAATGCTTTGCCGCTTCATCCAGCAAATCACCCAAACCCAGCCCATGGGAGCCAGAAATCGGGAAAGGTTCTCCAAATCCAAGAGCATAAAAGTCGTAGATCATGTCTCTCATTTCTGGATTGTCAATTTTATTGACTGCGAGGACAACTGGCTTGTTGGAGCGATAAAGGATTTTTGCTACTTCCTCATCTGCAGATGTTACTCCCTCTCTGCCATTTACAAGAAAAATGATAACGTCTGCCTCATCAATCGCAATTTCAGCCTGTTGGCGGATTTGATCCAAAAATGGCTCGTCCCCTAAATCTATCCCGCCAGTATCAATAATATTAAAATCATGTGTCAGCCATTCAGCTGAACTGTATATACGATCCCTCGTTACTCCAGGAATATCTTCAACGATCGAAATACGTTCACCAACGATTCGGTTAAAAATCGTAGACTTGCCGACATTCGGACGCCCAACGATAGCTATCACTGGTTTCGTCATGAACATCACCCTTTCAAAATTCTATTGTGCAGGTCAATGACCTGAGCCATAACAATTTCAAACTCAAAATTCTATAGTTCTCATTATTAATTTAATGCCTTGACGACACTTATAAAATAAACCCTTCTTGAGTACAGAAGGGTCTGGCTTAATCAGTTTATCAAAAGATGCCTTAAACAGGCAATGAAAACATTTCTTGTCAGTGTTTTACGATAATATAAAGATCCTCCGTCAGGGCATGAGCGATTCCATCCAGGATTGCTTCGAGGTTTGCAGCGACCTTCTCCATTTCTTCCTTTGAATCGCAATGAAAAACAGCGGTTCCGGATGGCACTTTTTTAGGGTTCGTTGTGATGGCGGCAAGGACGAATTTCTCAAGCATCATAGAGCCCCACTCCCTTCATTGCTCTTTTTCTCTGAAGGCATCCTGATTGCGTTCTCCAGTGTTGGTACATCACCAATCACCGTTATCGCACGCTCGATATCCCGTTCCTGTGGCAGCACGAATACCCCTACTCTGCCATCGTCCAGATCCCTTTTCGCCAACGGAACGAGCGCAGGTGTACCAGAATCACGATAAACCCCCAGGGCGGTTGACAAGTCATGCAGCACGGCCTGTCTCTGTCCAAGGTTCGCAATTGTAGACCGGGCATTCATGTTTTTTGGCTTTAAAATAAACCCCATTCCATAACGAAGTACCTCTTTCTGCCTTTCTGGAAGACCAATATTCATAATATAAATATTATCTACATACAACCCGGCACCTTCAAACCGAGGCTCCATATATTCAATTTCTACAATATCTTTTAGTTTCCCGCCTGACATCAACTTATGAGAGATAAGCACCGCAATGACCGCGGCAATGAGTCCAGCCCAGATATTCAAAATCAGGTATGCAAGTGTGCTGACAAGAGAGGTGAAAATAACCAGGTAATTGCGGCTCTCAAAAGCAATCGCAATGCCCTCGATATATGTTTTCCCCCGGGATACAAGTTCATAGCTATCGAGTTCGGTAAGGGTATTTCTCTCCATATTCCTGACTTCCCTGAATTGTGACGCCGCCAGGGTCAAGAAGGTAATCGCCGTGAATTCCTCCTCCATGATTGCAGGGCCGGCAACTGTTCCAAGTCCAGCTGCAATAAATCCGAGAGCTACATGAATGATTTTCCCATGCAAATATGTTGGATACTGACGATAATCGGTCCTTAGCATAAAAAGTCTCGATAACGTCCCTATAGCAATTCCGAATACAATTGGTAACGTGTATTCATTCATGAAGTCTTTTGTTCCTCCCCTTCAACTTGGTTTATTGTACTTCCCGACATGACCGAAATCATTGATTCAATAGCTGACCAGGCAAGAAGCAACCCTAGAGATATGAACAATATGTCCATAAAAACCATGGATGCAGCAGCATATGGAAAATTAAATTTCCATAGGATAGCAGAAAATAATATATCACCCTGCAAAAAGCCTGAAATCAAAGCCAAAATGCGATCATGTCTATCTTTATGTAACAGGACTGCCAGATAAAAACCTGCTGCTCCAAGCATGATTTTCCGATCGAATAACACCCAGACCGGGTCGAATAATTCGAACATTAAAAAACTCGTGTAGGCAAGCATGATGATAAATGAAGATAAAAATAAATATAAAAATGAGCCTGTCTTTTTACGCCTTGTTTCAAAAAATATAAAAAAGGCAATCGCAAAAGCAGACAGGTGGAGCTCAAAAATAAGCACATCAATTGTAAAAGGCGCCGCAAAAATGACGGCAAGCAACATAACAGTCCATTTCAACCGAAGCGGATTATCTTTATTCATAAAGAAAGTAGTCCAAACCCAACCTATCCACCCCAGCCAATAAAAATACAACCCTTCCATTCAACCCCTCCTATCATTTCCATTATGGTAATCACTTATGTAATTTAATCTTTTTTGCATAAAGTTTTTCACCTGTTCCATGTTAAGAAAAGCAGTACATTTATTACAGCTAGAAAAACAGTTCTAGATTGATGGACAATTCACAGGAATTTGCCCGATGATCAGGACAATCTCTGTAAGGCTTTCATTTTATAACCAGGAGGTAATATTATGGGCAAAGACAGACAGGAAAAGAAACTTAAGAAGAGCGGACGAGTGGAGTCAGACCGTGACCAGGCACTGCACTACCCAGGAGCTGCTAAAATGCAAAGCCCTGAAGAAGCTCGTTCCTTGAATGACGGCAAGTATAGCTAAAATTAGACCAATGAACAGTTTATGACTTGCTGCACCATTAGGCTACGTGCTAATCAATCAACAAACAGAAGGGTCCCCTGCTTTTGCAGGGGACCCTCTGTTTTTATTTTATAAATCATTTTTCTTCCTTCTAGCAAATGTCTTCGTATCAATACCTCTTTGTTCAAGCCAATGATGCGTATCTCCTGATATGACCATAGGTGCATTTTTTAGCTCCTCAATTGTATGTACACCTAGTGCTGTCATAATGACAGTAATTTCATCTTTTAGCTGATGGATTTCCTTGATTAAATCTTCTGTTCCATTTTCCATCAAGGTTTTTAGCAAGTAACCAGCCATTGCTGCACCCTCGGCACCTAATGCAAGTGCTTTAACAATATCAAGGCTAGTCTGTATTCCTCCTGAAGCGATTACGGAAAGCTCCGGTGATGCAGATTTTGCTTCGATGATGGAGGCAGCAGTCGGAATTCCCCAATCCTCGAAAAACGTTAACAAACGGTTTCTCCGCTTATTTTCAATTTCCGCAAAATTGGTACCTCCAAATCCGCCAATATCAATATAGCGTATCCCTGAAGAGAAGAGCTCAGCTGCAGTCTCGGCACTTATGCCAAAACCAACTTCTTTCACGATTACTGGAATTCCCACACTTTGTTGGATCTCTATTATCCTCGTTAACGCACCTTCAAAGTTTCTGTCTCCCTCAGGCATAGTCAATTCCTGCACTACATTCAAATGAATTTGCAGTGCATTTGCCTGAAGCATATCGATTGCAGCCTTTGCCTGCACAACCGTTGCCTCACTTCCCAGATTGGCAAGAATAATACCATCAGGATGCATTTCCCTGACTACTTCATAACTTCTTCGTTCTTCCGGATCCTTCAGGGCAGCCATTTGCGATCCAACAGCAATCGCAGATCCTGTCTCTCTTGCCGCTACCGCCAATTCACGGTTGATACGGTAAGTCCTCTCTCCGCCGCCGCCTGTCATTGCATTTATAAAAATTGGCGAACTTAAAGAAAGTTCGCCAATCCTAGTTTCCAATTTTACTGAATCAAGACTTGATCCAGGCAAGCTTTGGTTTACAAACTTAATATCATCAAAACCGGTTAGCCGCTTCTGGCCTGTTTCGAGGGCATATTGTATATGGTCCCATTTACGTTTTGATCTTGACACTATTTATCACCATTACTGTTTAAGATTCTTTAGCTTGTCTCCGATCATATCACCTAAGCTGAAACCTTTTGTTTCTTCAGGAAGTTCATAGTCAAATGCTTCATTGCTTTCTCTTTCTTCGAACTCCTTCATGCTAAGTGAAAGTCTTTGATCTTCCTTGTTTACGTCAAGCACCTTTACTTTTACAGTCTGCCCTTCTTGAAGGACTTCATGCGGTGTGCCGATATGCTTATGAGAAATTTGCGAAATATGGACTAGGCCTTCAACCCCAGGGAATACTTCGACAAAAGCACCGTAAGAAACTAAACGTTTCACAGTACCTTCTAAAGTACTGCCCTTTGGAGCTTTCTCAGCAATGTCTGCCCATGGTCCAGGCAGTGTTTCTTTGATTGAAAGCGATATACGCTCATTATCACGATCAACGCTCAATACTTTAACTTGAACCTGCTGGCCTTCCTGTACAACATCAGACGGCTTTTCAACATGCTCATGGGAAAGCTGTGAAATATGGACTAAACCATCAACACCACCGATATCAACGAACGCACCAAAGTCTGTGATCCTTTGGACTGTACCTTGAATAACCTGTCCAGATTGGATAGCCGCAAGCAAGTCCTGCTTCTTCTTGCCTTGCTCTTCTTCCACGACTGCACGGTGTGAAAGAATCAAGCGATTCTTCTCCTGGTCAAGCTCTACAATTTTGAAGCTGAGAGTTTTCCCTTTGTAATCAGAGAAATCTTCCACAAAGTGGGATTCTACTAGAGATGCCGGAACAAAGCCGCGAACGCCAAGGTCAACGACCAGACCGCCCTTAACGACATCTTTTACTTCTGCATCGAAAACTTCTCCACTTTCAAACTTGCCTTTTAGTTCTTCCCAGGCTTTTACAGCATCTACTTTTCTCTTTGAGAGAATTAAAGCTTCTTCCTCAACCTTTTGAACTTCGAGCTCCAGCTCATCACCGACAGATACTGCATCTTCAGCTTTTTCAACATGAAGGCTTGATAGTTCACTAATCGGAATGATGCCATCGAGCTTGCTTCCTTCGATATCTACTAAAACCTGCTTTTCTTCCACTTTCGTTACCTGGCCTTTGACACGGTCGCCAGCCTCAAAGTTTTTTACCTCGATTTGATTCATATCTTCTGACATATGTACTCCTCCTTAATCCATGACTGCTGCAAATATATGCTTTGTGGCAAAAAGCCACTTTAAAAACACATTAATTAGCCACTAAGTGAAAATTCTAAAAATATCTCTTCTTAATAACTTCTTACAAACAGACATTTTTGTCAAGCAAGAAACATTACTTATATTTGTTAATAAGTTCCTGGATTTCACTCATGATCAAGTCAGTTGCCTGTTCTGCATTTAACTTTTTTTCCTTGATTGATACCATATCGATAGGCTTTCCATATACCACCTTCAATTTCTTGAATGCTTTGTATGGACCGATGATTGCGCATGGAACGACATGAGCATCAGACCGGAGCGCAAAGAAGCCTGCTCCTGCAAGTCCCTTACCCATTTCACCTGTCTTGCTTCTTGTTCCCTCTGGAAACAATCCTAAAACCTTTCCATCCTTTAAAATTCCGAGCCCTTTTCTTAAAGCTTCCCTGTCGCTCATACCTCTTTTGACGGGGAAAGCATTTAGGTGAGGAACAATTTTCCCAAGTACAGGGACAGCGAATAGCTCCTCCTTCGCCATGAAATGGACCGGACGGGGTGCTGTGATCCCGACTACAGGAGGATCAAGATTGTCAATATGATTGGCACATAAAAGCACGCCGCCCTCGGCAGGCATATTTTCTTTACCAATCACTTCAATCCGATAAATTGGTTTTAATACTGTATTTACTAAAGACCTTGCAAACGAATAAACGGTCAATTTCATCCGATCCTTTCAAGCGCCAAATCCATGATTTTGTCTACCACATCTGTAATCGACAAAGATGTTGTATCAATTTCTATTGCATCATCTGCCTTTTTCAAAGGAGCTACTTCCCGCTCCGAATCAATCTTGTCACGTGCGGCAATCTCTTCTTTCAGCTTTTCCAGATCAGATGGGAAGCCTTTCTCGATATTCTCTGCATGCCGGCGCTGTGCCCTTTCCTCAACACTAGCAAGTAAAAAGACCTTCACCTCGGCATTCGGCAATACATGAGTGCCGATATCCCTTCCATCCATCACCACACCGCCATCAACTGCAAACTGCTGCTGGCGTTTGACCATCTCTTTCCTGACAAGTTCATGCACCGCTACATATGATACTTGATTGGTAACTTCAGCACTCCTAATCTCATTGGTGACCTCGATACCATCAAGCAAAACCTTTTGGCCTGATTCTCCAGGCATTAGCTCGATTGATGTATTGTTTAAGATCTCAATCAACTCTGCTTCATTATCCAGGCTGGCTCCTTTTTTCAAAGCCTTGTATGTAAGTGCTCTGTACATCGCACCTGTATCGATGTAAATATATGTCAGTTTTTCAGCTACAATTTTGGCAACCGTACTTTTTCCTGCCGCTGCAGGACCGTCTATGGCAATTGAAATTCGTCTATTCATATTTCCTCCTGGTACACTCCTTGTTGTTCCTTGATATACTCTTATATTTTAACACAAAAATCTTTTAATCCTCGTCATTCAACACTTTTTTTAAGGCACTTTTCAAAACTTGTCCTATCCCCCTGTCAATAGAGGATTCTATCGAATGCCGCAACATAAAAAGTAAGCAGGCTTAGCACCTGCTTACTCTTTGCTCCTGAATGACTTCAGGACTTCTGAATGATTATTGTCAGTAACACCCTCGTATTGAGTAATTTGTTTAAGTTCAGGGAAAGCATTGAATTCATGGAAAAATACTTGGGCAATAACCAAAAAAATAAATTGAATAATAGCGATCTTGATTAAGATTCTTTCAATTGTTTTCATCTTTAATGCTCCTGTAAAAACTTTTATTCTAGTATTGGAGCATTTCCAGATATTTATTCCTTTTAGACTGGAAGTCCTTTTTTCTTCATTTCAAGCTGTCTTTCGAAGCAGAACCTTAGTAGCACCTGCCTGTCGGTGCCCGATGAGTCGAAAAATTGGACAGAAGCTTTGTTCATATGACCTTGACCTTCGATAATCCTAACTACCTTACCATGAAATTTCTTGTATTCAAATTCTCCATTTTGCATCGGAAGAACAAACCAGCACGCAACCTCCATACCTTGTTTCACACTGCTGTTTTTATCTATCAGCAATGCAGCCCCTCCTGCACTGATGTCATCGGTGACAGTTGTAAATGGAGCGAATTCCCCCTTGCCAGAGTAAACAGCAACATCCACTGAAGTTTCCACCCGGACGAATTGCCTTCTTTGGACTTTGATAAGGCGCTCCTTGCCTGGATATGAAAGAATCACCATCGGAATATTAAGCTTGATTCTTCCCTTCACTTCCGTGTCAAAATAATAATGAGAACCAGATCCGGTTACAAAATTAGCCTTCAACGGTGTACCCTCAAGCAAGAACACTGTTCTGTTAGTATTCATGTTAACAGGATAATCAATATACAAATCATTGCCTTTGCGCTCAACCATTTTACATTTATACTGTTCAAAGCTGTCGGAATACTTATGTTCAAGGATGATGTTATCACCGATTTTAATCATACCTAACTCACTTCCCCACTTCTGTCTATGCTGTTTTTAATTTTTGTTTGATTGGTAAACTGTTCTCTCTATATAATTTATATTTATTATGACATGTCGGACTAAGCTGGTGCAATAGTCCTTTAATGGATTATTTTTACAACGAGTCTTATATCTAATTTAACCTTAAAGTAAGTGCTTTGTTAAATTTGACTGTTGGTATCCGTTCCAGGCGCTTCGCTTTCCGCGGGAAGAATATGAAAAAGACCACTTGCCGTCTATTTCATAAGCAATTCTTCCTCGGGGCTGGCGGTGAGCCTCCTCGGAGCAAGCTCCTGTGGGGTCTCACCTGTTCAGCTGATCCCGCAGGACATTGATTAAGCTTCCTCGAACCTGCCCACGCACGATGGAAATGCGTTAGCATTTTCGGAGGAGTCTACGCGCCTTCCACTACAATCAACAGGACTTAAAACAACAATACGCTTTAACAAATAAAAAAACAGGAAAAGCCCTTGGCTTTCCCTTAAACGACATCTTCATATACTGGTTCAGCGTTTTGAAGTTTTTCTACTTTTTCTTCTGTACCGTCTTCTGCATTGATATAAATCCTGAAGGTATCATTGCCGAGAACTCCGGTGAATTCATAGCATAACACCTCTTCATTCAGGTCGTTCAGGATTATTGCTTTCTTCTCATCCATCACTTTGAGGTTTGGATTGACTTTCTTTTTAGCCTCTTCTATTTCAATGCCTGCTTGCGGGATTTTCCTTGCTTTATGGGATTTTAAATAATCCTCTGCTGAAAAACCGATCACATCGCCGTTATCCAACGCGACCTTCATATTGATGGCATCTGGATAAACCCTTATGCCGTCCTGTGTTCCTACGAATGTAAAAACTCCAATGTTATCATATTGGGCGCTTTCGAAGAGATCAAGATTTTCAAAATTATGATCCTTTAAAAAGGTAATTGCCTTATTAGAAGCGTCATTGAGACTAAGCTTTTGATTCTTCACATCCCGATCAAGCAAGAACCAGATTGGATAGCCACCTTTTTTGGTTATATCCATACTCGCTTCCAGGTTTGTTTCTGGATTTTGGATCGATACACTGAAAAAACCATAATCCGATCCTTTGCCATTTGTGGTTACCTTTACTTCACCGCCTTTGATGGGGGTATATTTCCTGGTGATCTGGACCGCATCTTCCTTTGAGATTTTATCACCAGGCAGCTTCTTAAAGTTTTCATCCTTTAGCTGAAGGTTGATCTGAGCTGGTCCAAAATCTGTTTCCGAATACCCTTCAACTGTCTTTTCGACAGTCTTGAAACCGTCGATGATGGTATTATCGGTTTGTCCTTTTTCAGTCGCAAGGGCTAGCTCTACATCCATCCAGCGAAGATTATTTTCCAGTACCATATACTGGACTTTTCTTAAATCCTGCTGAATTTCACCTGATTGCTCATACAGGGTCTTGAGCGTCGAATATTCTTTTTCTGTTAATGGTTCTTTATCCAGATCACGTATCGCTGCTTTATAACTGAAATTCCCTACATTCGCCAAAAACTCTTCTGTTTTATTGAAGGGCAATAATGTCAATGGTAGCTGGCCGACATCATTATGGGCCTGTGAAGTGATTTTCCAAACTTCCGCCAATTGAGGCGACAATGAACTTCTTGAATTCATCGCAAGCGTTGTACCAATTTTATCGTTCAGTAAGTCAATTTGATATGTCAGGTCATGAAAAGCCCTTTGATAATTGTTTTCTGCATTGATCAGTACTGCTGTTTTTTCCCTGTGCTCCTGATACCCCCAGAATGCTGTTCCGGCAATTCCTATAACCAGGACTGCAATGGCTATTCCTCTTAGCAATTCAACTCACCCCTATTTACAAAAAATATGTTTCCCAATCTTTTTGATTTGCGGTCGCGACCAAATCCAAGCGCTGGTTGCAGTATCGGGATTGAAGTAGTATAAAGCACTGCCTGTAGGATCCCAGCCATTGATGGCATCAAGAACAGCCTTTTTCGCTGTCTCATTTGGCGTTAACCAGATTTGGCCATCAGCCACTGCTGTGAACGCCCTCGGTTCGAATATTACCCCGGATATTGTATTCGGGAATGTGGCGCTATCCAACCGGTTTAGGATTACCGCCGCAACCGCTACCTGTCCGGTATACGGTTCACCCCTGGCTTCTCCATAAACCGCATTCGCCATAAGTTGTATATCATTTTGCGAGAACCCATTCGGTGTGTTTGTTGCTGCGGCTGGTTTAGGTGCGGACTGGGTTTGAGTCCCACCATCTGTTTTTTCGCCGCCCCAAGCAATTTTCGCATTTGGCGTCGCCTTCGCAAGCTTAAGTTTTGTTTTCCAGCCTGCAACTCCATCGATTTCCAGTCCGAATTCGTATTGGAAATTCCTCAGAGCCCAATAGGTACCCCAGCCGAATACTCCGTCGATCTTACCATTATAAAAACCAATATGCTTAAGACGAGATTGGAGTTCGATAACATCGTCTCCTACTGAACCCTGCTGCAACACCTGACTAGTAAAGGCCTCAGCCCTTTGATCGACTTCGCTAAATTGTAAAAATGACATGATCAAAGCCAGCGCGGCCATCACCTTCAAGATAGACCGATAATTCTTCATTGAATGCAACCCCCAAAGATGTGAACTTAAAAGATTACTCCTATTTTTTGTTAAGAGTTGACTTTTATTCCACAAAACAAAAAAACCCTCCATTTTTTAAGAATGAAGAGTTTCTCAGATTGGATATTGCTTCTCAATATGTTGCAGCGTCAATATTCTCGCTTTTTTCACTTTTCGCAGACCAAGCCACCAAAGGAAAATCATAAATGGAACCATCAATACGATCCAGTCTTCCCTGGTCATCAGGATAAAATCATACATCCCGTGCAGAAGGACGGGCACCGTTAACGAAAGCATGATCCACTTCTTTTGCACCACCGGTGAAAACTTCGCTTTACCTATATAGTAACCCATGATGACTCCAAAGAGAGCATGGCTGGAAACAGGCAACAGCGCCCTGCCAAGCGCGTCCTGGAGACCATTGGCAAGCAGGTAAAAAATATTTTCAGCTGATGCGAAGCCTAGTGACACTGAAACACTGTATATGATTCCATCATAAGGTTCATCAAAGGCGATGTGCTGGTAAATCGTGTAATAAAGAATAAACCATTTAAAAAATTCCTCCAAAAGGCCAACCGTCCCGAATGCTTTAGTGAAATCATCCTGGAACAATCCCTCGGCAGAGAGTACATATTGAATGAACATAATTGGAAATACAAGCAATGCACCGAAAATAAACATTTTAAAAACCAGAGAAAGCGGCTCTGACTCATATTGGTCCTTTAAGTAAAAATAACTTAACAGCGCCAGACCCGGAGCTACCCCGGCAGTAACTATTCCCAGCATATGCTGTCCTCTTTTCAATTCGTTTTTTTAATCGTATCATGTAATTAGAGGAAAGAAAATGGATTTATTATTCTTTCTCAATGGTCTTTCGGAGGTAATAGTTTTGAAGAAAAATATTTTATTGATTCATACTGGCGGTACCATTTCCATGAGCGAGGATACAAGTGGAGCAGTTAAACCCGGGACAAATAACCCTTTAACACAGGGAACTGATCATTTATCCGGTTTGGCTGACCTTGTTGTTGAAGAGCCCTTCAATTTGCCCTCCCCTCATATCACACCAAAAGAGATGATGGAGTTAAAATACATCCTTGAGGATTATGATAAAAAGGGCAACATCGATGGAGCCGTAATCACCCATGGAACAGATACACTTGAAGAAACAGCATATTTCCTGGACCTCACCTGCCAGGCCAGCTTCCCAGTCGTGGTTACTGGCGCCATGCGGTCGAGCAATGAAATCGGATCTGATGGACTCTATAATTTAATTTCGTCCATAAGGGTTGCTTCCAGCCCAGATGCAAAAGGTAAGGGTGTCCTTGTTGTCCTTAATGACGAAATCCACACGGCAGTCAACGTGACCAAAACGCATACTAGCAATATCTCAACCTTTCAAAGCCCACAATACGGCCCGATTGGCATTGTTACAAAAAGAGGTGTTCTTTTCCACCATACACCTACGAAACATGAAAACTACCCTGTTCTGGACATCAGCAAGAAAGTCTCTCTGATAAAAGCGTACGCAGGAATGGATTCATCGATCCTTAAAGCGATTCTAGGCTTAAAAGTGGATGGAGTGGTGATCGAAGCACTTGGACAAGGCAACCTTCCACCGGCTGCACTTGAGGGAGTAAAGGACTTAATTAAAAATAATATTCCGGTCGTCATTGTTTCAAGAAGCTTTGCCGGCATTGTCCAGGATGTATACGGCTATGAAGGCGGAGGCAAGCACCTGAAGGAACTGGGCGTCATCTTCTCAAACGGCCTCAACGGCCAGAAAGCAAGAATCAAACTGCTTGTCGCACTTACTAAAACGGATAATATGGATGAAATTGCTGAGATGTTCATGTTTTAGTAGTCCGTGATAATATATGAAAAAGCGGTGTCCCGAATGCAATCAGACACCGCTTTTTTCTTTGGTTTGTTCCAACTTTTCATGTAACTCTGCCCTTTTCCCAGAATAAATGTCACCCATTGAACAGATTGGAGTTAGAGACCTATTTCTTTTGGAAATAAAGGGCGTCAATAATTCCTATTGGTGACCTAAATATTCGATTTCGGGAAAAACAGGGCACCTATAATATTAATTGCCTCCGCAGCATTCGTTCCGCAACAACATTCACCCCTGAAAAACGTAAAAGACGGGAGAACCCCGGCCTTCATCCATTCCTGGTTCTACTGAATATCGCTTCTGCAATCTGTCCGCCATGGAAGCGTCCATTTTCGATGAATATTTCGTTTGCGTTGTTCCCAGCGGCAATGACTCCAGCAATAAATATTCCTGGTACATTTGTTTCCATTGTTTCCGGATCAAAATGGGGCCGTCCTGTTTCTGCCTCAATTTTGACACCCATTTTTTTAAGGAAGGCGTGGTCCGGCCGGTATCCAGTCATTGCGAATACATGGTCATTTTTCATTTTCACCGTTTGCCCTTCATGTTCATAAACAATGAAGTCTTCAGTGATTTCTTTGACTTCCGCACTAAATACCATCTTTACAACGCCCTCTCTAACAAGTGCCTCGAATTCTGGCAGAACCCACGGTTTGATGCTTGGAGAATATTCGGCTCCCCGGTACAATACGGTCACACGTGCCCCTGCCTTTTCCAGCTCGATCGCTGCATCCACGCTTGAGTTTTTACCGCCAATGACCGCGACATCCATATCAAAGAAAGGATGCGCTTCCTTGAAGTAGTGAGATACCTTTTCAAGTTCTTCACCTGGAATGCCCATGAAGTTGGGATTATCATAGTAACCTGTGGCGATGACGATATTTTCTGAGGTGTATTTCTGTTTATCCGTTATTACCTCAAAGACGGATTCTTGTCTTTTTACTATTTCTGTGACCCTCTCATATTTATTGATTCTAAGCTTTTCCCGCTTGACGACTTCCCGATAATAAACCAGCGCCTGATTACGCTTTGGTTTAAGGTTCTCGGTTATGAAGGGTACATCGCCAATCGCTAGCTTTTCACTGCTGCTGAAGAAGGTTTGATGAGTGGGATAATTATAAATCGCATTCACGATATTTCCTTTTTCGATGATAAGCGGATTTAAACCCTTTTTCTTCAAAGCAATCGCAGCGGCAAGGCCACAGGGACCGCCCCCGACAATGATGATATCTTCCTTGTTCATGTTGTAAAATCACTCCTTAATATCTATATAAACCGTATCAGGACATATAAAAAATCTCCTATCATTAAATGATAGGAGATTTCGTCTTAAGATTCAATGAAGAACCCTTTATTTTATTAAAGTGAAGTTTTTGGAATGTTAAATCCATCCTCTGAATCTGCTGGCTTCTGCCATCTTTCTAACGCCGACCATATATGCTGCCAGGCGCATGTCAACTCTGCGAGTCTGCGCAGTGTCGTAAATGCTGTCAAAGGATTTCACCATGACTTTTTCAAGCTTGTCTTCGACTTCTTCTTCCGTCCAGTAATACCCCTGATTGTTTTGCACCCATTCAAAGTAAGAAACGGTTACTCCACCAGCGGAGGCAAGTACGTCCGGCACAAGCAGGATGCCACGTTCTGTCAGGATTTCTGTTGCTTCCAAAGTCGTTGGCCCGTTTGCAGCCTCAACGACGATACTAGCCCTGATATTGTGGGCATTTTCTTCGGTAATCTGATTTTCTATCGCAGCTGGAACAAGAATATCACAATCAAGCTCCAACAACTCTTTATTTGTAATAGTATTATTGAATAGTTTAGTTACTGTCCCAAAGCTGTCGCGACGATCAAGCAAGTAATCGATATCAAGTCCGTCTGGGTCATGCAGTGCCCCGTATGCATCTGAAATACCGATGATCTTCGCACCAGCATCATGCATGAACTTGGCTAAGTAGCTTCCGGCATTTCCAAACCCCTGGACAACCACTCTTGCGCCTTCAAGCTCGATTCCCTTTTTCTTTGCAGCTTCGCGGATACAAATCGTAACCCCTTTTGCTGTTGCTGATTCACGACCATGTGAACCACCGAGTACCAGCGGCTTGCCTGTAATGAATCCTGGAGAGTTAAATTCATCTATACGGCTATATTCATCCATCATCCAAGCCATAATCTGCGAGTTCGTGAAAACATCAGGTGCCGGGATGTCTTTTGTTGGTCCTACGATTTGGCTGATCGCACGGACATATCCTCGGCTCAATCTTTCCAGTTCCCTGAACGACATATCACGAGGATCACAAACAATCCCGCCTTTTCCGCCGCCGTACGGCAGATCGACAATGCCACATTTCAAGCTCATCCAGATTGATAAGGCTTTTACCTCTTTCTCCGTAACGTTTGGATGGAAACGTATTCCTCCCTTTGTTGGACCCACTGCATCATTGTGCTGCGCCCGGTAGCCAGTAAAGACTTTAACAGATCCGTCATCCATTCTGACAGGAATTTTCACTGTCATCATCCTGAGCGGCTCCTTTAAAAGCTCAAAAACCTCATCAGGGTATCCGAGTTTTTCCAAAGCCTTGTGAATAACAGTTTGTGTAGATCGTAAGACGTCATGTTTGTCTTCTTTATTTGGATTTTCATTACCGTTTGCGGCTACCATTGATAAACCTCCTAAATCACTTTTGCGGATGTTGTCTGCTTTCATGGATTAGTATACACCTTTGGATATTTTATGCAAGAAGAAAAAAACAGTTTTCCGCATTTTTTGATTATTAAATGAAAACGATAACATTCAAGCCCCTATTATTATTGACTTGATAATAAATTGACTGAATAATAAGACATCCCTTGGTGACATGACTGTATTCTATGAGTCTAATTTGAAGTCAATTCCATCATAATTTTCTGAAAATCCTACCTCGGCAATCAGGTATATTTTTGCCTAAAAGACCTAATTCCAAAAGCACCTTTACAACACAATATCTTCCATAAAAAAAGCCGAAGCCTATCCATTATTTCATAAAATAATGGACAAGGCTTTCGACTGCACGTTCTTCCATAATCTCGTTCCCATATTCAAGCAGTCTGTGGATGCTCAATATTGATGGAACTCCGTATTCTGCCATTAATGACACTGTCTTATTGGTCTCATCAGGCAATATTCCATTCATAAGCAAATAATAATGGTCATTCATGAAATGCAGGCTGCCTCCGTCAATACCGGCATCCAAGAGTCTTTTTGCCAGCTGGATCACGTCCTCGACATTTTCGAATTCAAACAAAATGTCTTCGCTTCCATCGACCGTGACCTGCATTTCTATAATCCCATCATCAAACTGCTCCTCATCTTCATCCTGTTCGATCATTGTAACGATCATGACCATTCCCTGGGCGTGCAATGAGAATATTTCCACTGCAACTGAACCGATGATTTCCAAATCGAATTCCTCGCTGGCCTCCTCGAGCATATCATGAAAAAGCTGGTGCCATTTTAAAGAATCCTTCCATATATCCTCTTTGGTCAATCCCCGGTCGGATAAGTCATCTATCGTAAGGAATATCTTTATTTTATTGTTGGTTAATCGTTCTAAGCGCATATTCATGCCCCCTGCCATCGACAAAGCTCTTATTTTAGTTTATGAAAATATCGCAGGTTGGTGAGTTATTTAAATTGTTCAATGCGCTTTTTCAACCATTTTTCCCATTCCGCTCTTGTCATGCCTACAATGTTCTCTTGATATTCTTCCTGCTGTTCTAGCGGCATGGAGTCAATTGCTATACCACCTAGCCCAATAATAAGATCTGGATAGACTTTCTTGATCTCCTCGGCAAGCTTTAAAGTTGCCTCTCTATTTTCATCGAGAGTGCACGATAAGAAGAGGAACTTGGGTTTTACCTTTTCGACCACTACCTCAAGATCATTCTCAGCCAGGCTTGTGCCTAGGAAGACTACCTCAAATCCTTTTCGCCTGAGGTACAATGTATAGATTAGTAAACCTAGTTCATGTCTTTCTCCGGGCCCGCATACAGCTATTGACTTTGGCAGGAAAGAATTATGCGGAAATGAGTTTGATAATCCTTCAATTCTCGAACGTATAAATGACGAAGCAAAATGCTCATGTGCAGTCGTTATACTTCCCTCTTCCCACAAATCGCCCACCTTAATCAAAATCGGGCCTAATAAATCAATAACAGTTTTGTCAATTGTAAACAAACTAAAGGCCTGGTTAATCAATTCATGGGCTTTGAAACTATTGAACTCAAGCAGTGCAGTCAACAGTTTGTCTCCAATCTCATCCACCATGTCCCTTCTAGGCACTTCAGTCTTTTCCATTGATAAAGCTGAGTTTTCAAGCAAAGACACAGCCTGGCTGATTGTGAAGCCTTGATTTATTTTAGAAATCAGCCACCGCAAAATTTCTACATGTTCCTCGGTATACAGTCGATGGCCGGATTCATTTCTGACAGGGGCAATCATCTGATATCTTCTCTCCCAGGCCCTAAGTGTCCCAGGCTGGATACCAAGAATTTTGGATACTGCTTTAATATTATATTTTCCTGCGCCGTTCCCCATCCTAAAACCTCCGTTATTACCTGTACTACAGATTATAGACGTGTTGCTGCACCCATGTAAAACTTCAATCTGCTGTTTTGGAATCCGCAACCAATGTAAGAAGATGGGTTTCCGCTCTGGCTCCAAGTCTAAGAGGGACACCTGTTGTGCCGTATCCATTGCTGGTCAGCACCGTTGTACCATTCTTCGTTCTAATACCGCCTAATTCATAAGGACCGAACCCGAATAACCTGATCTGCCCCCCATGGGTATGCCCACTTAAAACGAGGCTAATATTGTGTTCTGGCTTGATACTGTTGACGATGGCAGGGTTATGGCTTACAAGAATCCGGAATCCTTCTTCACCCGCATCCTGCATTGCCAGGTCCAGCCTGCTTTTGCCAAGACTTAAATCATCAATGCCAAAAATATGCAATACTTCCCCAGTACTCGATTCAAATTTAACCGCTGTGTTGTCTAGTACTTTAACACCCAAGTGATACAGAAGTGAGTCCAGTTCATGGGAATTGAATTCATAATCATTGTTTCCCCAGACGAAGAATATCGGGGCAATCGTTTTTAATTTTTCTATATTGTCAGAAACCCTTTCCAAAGGAACGCCTTTTTCTGCGAGATCGCCTCCAATAATCACAATGTCGGCCTTTCCTTTCACCTCGCTGATTATTGAATCTTGAATAATCCGCTTATGGATATCTGATATAAAAAAGATTTTGACAGACCCAAAGCTCTCCGGAAATTCCTGCAACCTGATTTCCTGCTCCAGCACTCTGTCTGTAAAGGCCTGGCGATACATATATAGTAGAAGGAAGCTGCCGATCAGCAGCATTCCAAATATAAAATAAATTAAATCCATTTCTGCCTCCCGCAATACTTTATCTAGCTTTCATTTGTGTCCTCTGGTGAGCTAAATGACATCATACCATAAAGCAAGCAGAAAACGAAAAATACTGCTGTCTGCCAAGCTCCTAAAGGTGATAGCAGAAAAAATGAGCCTAGACAGGTAATTGCTAAAATAATATCAGGTACTACGTTTTTATTTCCTTTATATGCACATATGACTGCTACTCCACCATCCCTGAGCAATCCTCCGATTGCATACATACCGAATACAAGAGCCACTGCCCCGGCAAGGAACTCAAATGGATTTATAATAATCTCACCCAGTAACTCCCCAAGGTGGAACGGAAATATTGCTGACAGTGATATGACAAACAGGTAACCGCAAAGCAGTCCAATGACCATCCTGAAAACTTTCCAAAGCATACAAAAACCTCCCATACACAATGTATGAAAGGCCCTTGTCCTTATTTCCGTATAGAAAAAAATCAAACTTCGTGAATATCAAGAATGCGGAATCCTGACTCTTCCAGCTTCTTGACAAACTTGTCAATGTTGTCTTTCTTTTCTACTTTCATTACAATCCTGCGGACGAGCTTGTCTGTCTCATCAAAAGTAACCAAAGAGATAATATGTTCATGGAACTGGTGAGCAATATCAGCCAGCCTTGCGATACGGCCTTCCGTTTCTACAGAAGTAAACGCGATCCTGACACCCTCTCTATGGACACCAAAAGCACTCTGGAATTGATCCAGAGCATCTGAGCGGGTTACAGCTCCCTGGAATTTCCCATTCTCATCTATTACCGCCATTAACGGAATATCTTTCAATTTTACTAATGTTGTTTCGAAAACCTCAATTCCATGGAGGATTTGATCCTGTAGAGTCAAAATATCCTTCGCATATTTGCTTTGCAGAAATTCATCCTTTTGTCCACCGGTATTAAAGAATTTCTGATAAATTCCATGTCTTGTGACGACACCTACATATTTGTCACCATCCAATACTGGAACTCCATCAATCTCATTACCATCCAACTTTTCTAACACGCTTAGCAATGTCTCATCCTGTTGTACAGTAATGCATTTGTACTTCGGTATCATGATACTTTTAACAAACATTCAACTCACCTCAAATTTAAAGTACTGCCATATCTTAATATAATTCTACAGATTTATAAAAATCCCTGCATGCCAGATAAATTTAACATGAAATGAAATTTTACTCATAAAATGAAATGAAGTTTATTTAGAGGAGGGCTTAGTTTGTCTACACATAGAAGAGTATGGTATCCGTACGCCAGTCCCTTCGATCCTTGTCCGCCTATTAAGGCAAAAACGTACTCTACGCCGCCAAATTTATTTCTGGGCTTCCAGCCGCCCAATCTAGAACAGTTCACTCCAATGCAAGCATTAAGAACAGGGACACTGTGGAAGGTTTTTTATGATCCTTGGTATTCGCCATACGAAGCTCCAAGGGAGGATGATCACTCATGAAGCAGTTGCCGAAGGAATTTTATGCTGCAATGGAAGAACTCCAGGCTGTTGATTTTGTTCTCGTGGACCTCACGCTGTACTTAGATACCCATCCAGAGGATTATGATGCCATCAACCAGTTCAATCAGTTCGCAAAAGAAAGACGCCGGCTAAAAAAGGTCGTTGAAAGCATGTATGGACCTCTCCAGCAATACGGCAACAGCTATTCAGGTTATCCCTGGAATTGGGATGACGGTCCTTGGCCATGGCAAATCTAAATTCCAATTAGGAGGGGGTAAGGAACATGTGGCTTTATGAAAAAAAATTGCAATATCCCGTAAAAGTTAGCACCTGTAACCCCATGCTCGCTAAATTCCTGGTAGAGCAATATGGCGGAGCTGATGGAGAGCTTGCTGCTGCACTGCGATACTTAAACCAGCGTTATACTATTCCTGATAAGGTAATCGGGTTATTGACTGATATTGGTACAGAAGAATTCGCCCATTTGGAAATGATCGCCACAATGATTTACAAATTGACTAAGGATGCCACACCTGAGCAAATGAAGCAGGCAGGCCTAGACGCACACTATGCGAACCATGATAGCGCCCTTTTCTATAATAATGCCGCAGGTGTGCCATGGACTGCCTCCTATATCGCTGCTAAAGGAGATCCAATAGCAGACCTGTATGAAGATATCGCTGCGGAAGAAAAAGCAAGGGCCACTTATCAATGGATCATCAATATGAGCGATGACCCTGACCTGAATGATGGATTACGATACCTACGAGAACGCGAAATCATCCACTCCCAGCGCTTCCGTGAAGCAGTGGAAATTCTCAAGGATGAACAAGGAAAAAAGCGAGTATTCTAAAATAAATAGAAGCATCCGTTTTGGATGCTTCTATTTATTTTCGTGAAACAAGTTAATATCAAACTTTTTCTTCATCATATCAAACACTATATGGCGGTTCTTCCACTCTTCTTCTTTTTTCCATAAATCCTTACTTCGGTCTACTATTTCACAACGAAGCGCCTGGTATTCTTTCTCAGCCTTTTCACGCTTCTCCTTGAACAGGATCATCAACCCATATGTCCCGACCGTCAAGATGAGGAAATATAAATTCGCGGAATTCTGGACATACACCGAAAAAATCTCCGCGAAAGAATAAGAATACGGCTTTAACACAGTAATGTAAAGATAATAGAAATAGAGCGATATCAACCCAATCGTCACCCAAACTGACAAAAGATGTCGGGATTTATACCGGTCAAACTTTTTCTTTCGGTCAATTACATTCTGAAGCATCCTTTTAGTTGCAGGATCCGTACGATCATCCAGGTTCTCGATTTCCTGTTCCATGGCAAGCCCTCCCCTTTTATAAAGCTCTTTTCTCAAACTTTGTTGCTAATGACAACAAAATAGGATTGAATGACCTATTTTTCTTCTTCACAAAAAATTAAAGCTTATTATGAGAAAAGAGCTTGCACACTTAATACCGAACTACAAAATGGTTTTTTATCACGTTAAAATCGGCTTTAGAATTTTAACAACATTCTTTACGAAAACAGCCTTTTATAATTTTTATGAACTTGTCCATGGAGTTATGATATTGCGATTCAAAAATAAGATTCAAAACAAGAAAAAACCGGACTAAATTCCATAAATATGGACTAATCCGGTTTTTTCGTTATGGTTTTTCAGATAATCTAAAAAGACATCAGATATTAATCAGCCTCTTTGTAACATTGGCTAATTTTTGATGGGTATCTTTAATACTTGTCCTGCCTGAATTTCATTTCCCTGGATGTTGTTTGCTTTTTTGATGATTGGGATGCCTTCCTGGGATTTATAATAGGTCATCGCTACTCTGAATAATGTTTCATTCGGTTTGACTGTATGATAAATGATCTTTTCACTGCTTCCCGATTCGCCTTCAACTGTAGCTTTGGTGCCTTCTGTATCTGATGGCTCATTCTTAGGCTCGGCAGAAGCTGGAGGTGTTATTTTTCCGCTTTCTTTATCTTCACTGTCACCAGGGGGTTCGGCAGTGTTTTTGTCCCCGCTGCTAGATGGTGCAGGCCCGGCTGCCACAACATCGATTTCCTTTGGATCAGCAATTTCTTCATACGATGGTGCCTCTTGGTCTTCTACCTGGTCCTCACCTTTTCCATCATCCCGACTTTCAACATTAATCATTTCCACTCCGGCACGTTCCAGCGACTTATTCAAAGGCATCTTTGCGCCATCCAGATAAGAGATGATGCTGAAAAAAGAAATAGGCAGCAAGATGAAAAACAGAGCCATCAACCTGATGACAGGGTATTTTACTTTGACTTTCGTTTTTTTCTGTTTTTGCCTATGCATCTCACTTCTTGGAGGAAGGGATTCCTTTTTCTCAACAGAATGCTCAGATTTACGTTCCACCCTTTTTCTCAGTCGCTCTGCCTGGTCCCTGATAGGTTTTTCCTTATTCACTGTCTGTACCCCCAGTTGTTGCTTGAGTCCTGAATTTAATGATCAATCCTAAAATAAAATCAATAATAAAATGCATCACGATCGTAACTACAAGATTATTTGTCACCATATAAATATAGCCAATCAAGAAACTCAATAAGATAATATTAGTAAACAAAAACCAATTAAACAGATAGCGGTAATGAACGACTGCAAAAATCAGGCTCGATATGATTAACCCAGTATTTGTCTGGATGACTCCCCTAAAAAGGATTTCCTCACTGATTGCTACCATCGCCGCAATAAGCATGATTTGGAATACACTTCTATTTCTAAATATCCTTTCGTTCAAGCCGCCATCGTCGTAGTACGACTTTGGCAGATATTTCATAAGGGTGAAGTCCAAAGCCACAATTGCCAGACCAGCAAATAACCCGATGGATAATATGTTCCAATCAGCCCAAATAAATAATCCTTTGAATTCAGTTAAGCTATCAAACAATATCATACCTAATATAGTTGAAATCGTTAATAGTAAAATTTGCGTAGCAACTAAGTGGAAAAGTAGTTCTTTTTCAGTAAGTCCAGCCACTGTTTCCTTATATTCATCTTTCATTATATCCGCTCTCTCATCAATAGGATTGAAGCCAATTCCTGCTTCCAGTCCATCGCAGCTAGCGATTGTTCACTGGATGGTTCGGTTTCTTTATAATGGTCCATATCTATTCCACAGCTGCCGCAGCAATTCCGTGGCCGTTCCTGCAATTCTTCGCCGAACATTTCCAAAATCACTTTCCTCTTACATTCCTTTGTATGAACCCAGCCAAGCATCTTCTTAATTTTCGTATGTTTTACCTCCAAGCGATTTTCGATCAAGTGGAGGAGGCTCTGTTTGTCTACCTTATAATCCAGCGCTTCTATATTAGACAGGTAATCTTCGACAATCCTCCATTGAATCTCGGTGAAGCCGCATATCATTGATAGCTCTTCAGAGCGGTCGGTTAAATTTTTATAAATTATATGGTTATCGATTAAAAAGGTAAACAGTCTTTCAATCTGATATTGATCAGGGAGCTCACCTTCAGCGAGCTGATAGGCCAGTTGTTCGTCCCCTGGCGAGTATATCAGGATGGCAGTTGAATCGCGGCCATCCCTTGCTGCTCTTCCTATTTCCTGAAGGTAGGACTCAATTTGCATCGGCATGTGGAAATGAATCACATATCGGACATTTTCTTTATTTATTCCCATTCCAAAAGCGCTGGTAGCACATACGACGTCAAGTTGACCATTGATGAATTGCTGCTGTATGAGGACCCGGCTTTCTGAATCCAGTCCCCCATGATATGCCATGGCATTCTTGATTCCTTTTGCTCTCATATGCGCTGCAGTTTGCTCAGCGACTTTTTTGCTGGAAAAATAGATAATCCCGGGCCCCTTTAAATATTTCACCAGCTCAACTGTCCGGTCCAGCTTATCCTGAAAGGTAGATGCAAACTCCAAAGCAAGTGAAATAGCAGGGCGGTCTACAGAATATACAACCTCATTCCAATCTCCTAAATGGAGCTTTTCGGCAATATCCTTTCGAACTTCCTTTGACGCTGTGGCTGTTAGCGCAAGCGTCAATGGTTGTCCAAGCTTCTCCCTGAATTCTCCAAGCTTAAGGTAGTCCGGCCTAAAATCGTATCCCCATTGAGAGATACAGTGGGCCTCATCCACAACGAACAGTGATACAGACAATTTCCTGATCCGTTTCAATACAGATTCAATCCCCAGCATTTCTGGAGATATGAAAATAAACCGAAACCTTTCGAGTTCTTCCAGGGCTTTGGCCTTTTGCTGTGGCGACAAAAAGGAATTCAAGGCAATTACTCTCTTTTCACCCATAGCCATCATTTGCTCAACCTGATCCTGCATTAGTGACAGCAGCGGCGAAACAATCAATACTGGCCCGTTCACAAGATAGCCCGGAAGTTGATAGCATAGGGACTTTCCCGTTCCAGTCGGCAGCATTGAAATCGTATGTTTTCCTTCTAAAACGGATTCAATCGTTTCTTCCTGCCCTGGACGGAAATCCTCGAACTTAAAATACTTTTTTAAATATCTTTTTAACTCCATTCCACATCACCATATTTAGCCAGGACAAGCCTGATTTCAAAATAAGAAGCATCAGCCACTTGTTCCTTGATTTGCTTTAACTTTTTAGCAGAATTCCGCTGTGCTGCATGAAGAATGCTATCCCTTTTATTCAGAAGAACATAGTGGTCTATATTGAATTCCTTGATAGAAAGAGCAATTTCCACAACATGATCTTCAATTGTACTTTGTTTTAGGTTGCGGACAGCCGCTATCTCTTCCAGGGTATAACCCTTCTGGATTAATTTATATGTCTTATCTGTCGAAATCGTCAAAGGAACGTTACGCTCTGCCTTTTTGATCAATCCGTTCAGTAACGGAAAGGCATGTGAATCCGCCAGGACCCTTTCAAACATTGCATGTAAGCAATTCAGGAATTCGAAATGATAGTGTGCAGGTTCCAGCCCAATCCACTCAGCAGCCTGCATAGTCGTCAATCCAATTTTCCTGTAGCCTGTCAACCTTAAAACAACCAGTTCCGGCTTCGTCTTTTCATTATCTAGTGCAGATATAAGCTCACCATACAGCCTTTCTGCCAGCTTATATCGATCTTCATTTTGTTGCCTAATGTATTGTTTTACCCAGGTAAGGGTTTCTCGCTTATTCCTGACAGGTATAAAGAAACGCTCATGGTTAATCAGATTGGAACTCACCTGAATAAGCAGTGTCAGCCTCTCCCAAAAAGAATCAGTCACCTGGTGATATTTCCAGCCATTTAGATAGTCAGGAAGCCTGTATTCTGACATCTGCTGTTCCAGGGCTGCTTCGCCCTTCGTTGTTAATATTACCTTCGTATCTGCTATTTCCTCAACCAGCCCTCTTTGCTGCAACCGGTTGATCATTTTTTCGAGTCCATCTCGGGTAACTGAGGGATATGTATGAAAATATGGGGTGATTTTATATAAGTGCGCGTCCTGAATCGTTTGAGAGGATCGCTTTCCCTGTAAAAGATGAAATAACGAATAGATGGTTCTTTCACCATTGATTTTTTTCAATATTGACAAAACAACTGTCTCCAAATATGTTATCCCCATAAAATCACCTTTGAATGAAAAATTAAGCAAAGGGCACTATAATATTCGGCGCCCACTATAGCAGAAAAATAATATAACATTATTTTAACATGAAAATATCTAGTAAAAGGTTTTATTTTCAACGAAAAAACCATTCAATGCCTTGTGTGATAAGCATTCTCAATACTTTTTTTATTGAAATGTTGGCGATACAGTTTTACAATAGATATGAGGAATACGTTTTCACTATTTTTGTGAAAACAGCATATTATCGTTAAACACTTGGGAGGAATTATATCATGGCTAAGTACACAATTGTTGACAAAGAAACTTGTATTGCATGCGGAGCTTGCGGTGCTGCTGCTCCAGATATCTACGATTACGACGATGAAGGCATCGCATTCGTAACACTTGATGAAAATGAAGGTATCGTTGAGATTCCTGATGTATTAATTGACGACATGATGGACGCATTCGAAGGCTGCCCAACTGACTCAATTAAAGTTGCAGATGAGCCATTTAACGGAGATGCTACTAAGTTCGAATAAAGAAATACATAATTCCCGCTTATAAGCGGGAATTTTTTTGTTCGTTAAAGATTTTGATATGTTTTCTTTTTATCTGCCACTAACTACAACTCTTGCGGAGATAGTTAGGATTTTCTCAGGAGGAATCGATCATCTTGATACACCTATAAATTAAAAAGCAACGGTGCAGGCCGTTGCTTTGTATATGATCTCATATGAGTTTATGCACTTTTGAATGTTTGCTGTCTCTCAATCCATGTTTTCATTCTTGTGAACATAAGCATGAATATGATAGACATTAGTATGCCTTTAACAAAATTGAATGGTAAAATCCCGGCAACAATCATGGCCCTTGCTTCCGTTCCAGACATTGCAGGCATGTTCAAGAACAATGTGTAGGCAGGAAGGAATACGTAGTAGTTAAGGACACTCATCAGGATAGCCATACTTGCTGTCCCAGCCACTAAGGCGAACGTCATTCCCTTATTGGATTTCATCCGTTGATAAATATAGTAAGTTGGCAGAATGAATAAAACTCCTGCAACAAAGTTGGCAGCATGGCCTACTGGAACACCAGTATCACTGCCTGTCATGAAATAATCGAGCGTATTCTTCAAGAATTCTACTAAAATACCAGCTACCGGACCAAAAATCAACGCAGCAATCAATGCAGGAATATCGCTGAAATCGACCATTAAGAATTTTGGAAACGGCGGCAGCGGAAAATTCAGCAGCATTAATACATACGAAATACTGCTCAGCATACCGATTGAAACCATTGCTTTGACACTAAATTTTTTCATTTTTTCCTCTCTCCTTATAGAGATCCATCTCACATAAAGAAGAAAGATTCAGCATCACATACCTATAACAAATAAAACCCTCAAGTTCTAGGCTTGAGGGAGTTTTGTGAAAGGCATGCTTAATAAACGTTCAAAACCTGCATTTTTTGAACGTCTGCAGAACCTCCATCTTCTCCCATCCAGACTATACTGTCGGCTTTGGAATCGCACCAAATCCTGCCCATACAGGCTCGCGGGCTTAGAGAATCAATCTCATTACCGCCGATCGGGAATTTCACCCTGCCCCGAAGATAGACCATATTTAATTTAACAAGTTCATTATACTGAAAAAAAGTTATTTTGTGAAGGTGTATGCTTGTGACGATTTTTTGACTGAGATGAGTTTAATTCAAATTCTGTTATTGAATCCACTATGATTATTAAATATGTTCTGCTAAATTCGGAATAGCAGAATATATTTAGTAATAAACAAGAGATTTTGACAGCGCTTGCATACTATTCATGAACAATTTCACGGTTTGACAAAAGAATATACGTCTTGTAAAATAATCAGAAAATTACCACTTTAATAAAAGGAGTGAGGTATGGATGTTTCAGGTTCTCGCGGCAGATTCAATAAAGGAAGAAGGTTTACAGCCATTATTGCAACAGGATGGAATCCATGTACATATCGGAAGTGTTGACTCTGAGAGCATAGATATACAAAAAATAGATGCCCTCCTCGTCAGAAGCGCAACAAAGGTCACCTCAGAGCTGCTTGATAGAATGCCATCATTAAAAATTGTCGGACGTGCAGGAGTCGGAGTTGATAATATCGATATTGCCGAAGCGACAAAAAGAGGAATTATCATCGTGAATGCCCCAGATGGGAATACAATTTCAACCGCAGAACATACCTTTGCGATGATGTCCGCATTAATGAGAAATATCCCACAGGCACACTCCACTGTAAAAAACGGAGAATGGAAAAGAAATCAATTTATAGGAAATGAACTCTATGGAAAAGAATTAGGAATCATCGGTTTGGGAAGGATTGGTTCTGAGCTGGCGAAAAGGGCGAGGGCCTTCGGGATGTCAGTGAAGGTATACGATCCATTCCTTACAAAGGAGCGAGCAGAGGTTTTGGGCGTTCAATTGTCCTCTTTTGACGAGGTCCTCGCAGAAACGGATATCATTTCGGTCCACACACCTTTGACGAAAGAAACGAAAGGACTTCTTAATGAAAAGACATTGAGTCAAACAAAAAAAGGAGTCTATCTCCTGAACTGTGCGAGAGGGGGAATAATTGATGAGATTGCTCTCGCCCATTATATTGAGAAGGGTCATGTCGCCGGGGCTGCACTGGATGTATTTGAAGTTGAACCACCAGGGGACCACCCATTGCTTAAGCTTGATTCTGTCATTGCTACCCCACATCTTGGAGCCTCAACAAAAGAAGCGCAGTTGAATGTTGCCACACAGGTTGCCAGAGAAATCCGGACTTACTTTGAAAATAAACCTGTTGCCAACTCCATCAATCTCCCAGCAATGTCTAAAGAAATCTATGAAAAAATTCAGCCCTATCACCAGCTCGCAAAAGAAATGGGCAAGATTGTCTCAGAATGCCACAATAAAGGGATCAGCGAGCTGACAGCCACCTATTCTGGCACTGCGGCGGAACTCGAAACGTCCTTTTTAACAAAGGCACTTCTTGCAGGATTTTTCGAAAACCGTATCGATGTGAAAGTAAACGAAGTGAATGCAATCCACATTGCAAAAGAACGCGGTATCATGGTTGGGGAAAAAGTGACTGGAAACTCCTTCGGTTACGCAAATACCATTAACGTAAAAGCAAGCGGGGACGGAGAAACTTTTACAGCAAGAGGAACTTACATTGACCATTACGGGCCAAGAATTGTCAGCCTGGATGGCTTTAACATTGATTTCCATCCATCAGGAAACCTTCTGTATATCCAGCATATGGACCGTCCGGGTGTAATCGGGCATGTAGGAAAAGTCCTGGGTGACCACGGAGTGAACATCGCGACAATGCAGGTCGGCAGAAAAGAGGCTGGCGGCGAGGCCATTATGGTCCTCTCTTTTGACAAACCACTTCCTGAAGAAATGATCGACAAGCTGAAATCACTGCAAGACATCGTCACGATCAACAGTATAATTCTTTGAACAAACAGGCCTCACTAAAGGAGGCCTGTTATTTTTCAACCCAAAGAATATGTTTTCCGTTCCCCTTTGGAGAAGGTGACAATCTCTTCATACCCTACCTGCCTGGCAAGGGTCAGGGCCTGGTCAAAATCAGCACCGACATGCTCAGGTACATGGGCATCTGAAGACAAGACAATTGGTATATTCTTATCAAAGCACATCTGCAATAGCGTTTTATCTGGATACAAAGTTTGGGTAGGCTTCCTCAAGCCTGCAGTGCTTATTTCCACACAGGTCTTGGATTGTGCCAACGCTGTTGTCGCCCTATCATACTGTTCCATTAGGAAACTTTCATCCTCAGGGACATATTTAAAAATCTTCACAAGATCAATGTGTCCGATTATATCAAATAGATTTGATTGCGCCAGTGTTACTACCTGGTCAAAATAACTTCGATAGACTTCATAAACATCTCTTCTGTCCCATTCTTTGCGATACTCAGCAAGGTCAATCCCAAAATCACCAATCCAATGGATTGATCCAATTACATAATCAAAGTCATAGCTTTTGATGAACTGTCCCATCTCCTTATGCTTGCCAGGAGTGTAGTCCATCTCGATCGACATTTTAACGTCAATATCATTTTTCCATGCTTCCTTAAAAAGGTTAACGTAATCAGCCATATCATAATATCTGCGTTCATCCACCCAGCTGTTGCGTAAAATATCCGCAGTTTGATAGAAGTGATATGCATGCTCAGAAATCCCAAAATGCTGGATTCCCTTTTCATTGGCTGTATCAGTAAACTGTTTCAAATAATCCAGCGTCAATGTGCCTCTTTCCAGATGGTTGTGGTAATCCGTCAGCATAGTACCCATCCCCTTTATGACCGTTTTACCTATTATACTTTCAGATAATATCCGGTACAAGGATAGATTATCGAGTAATTAATATTTGCTGCGGTTGTATCGTGTCAGATGTCAAATTGTTCAAAGCTTTTAATTTTTCAACAGACGTGTTTGTCTTTCTTGCAATTGATATTAGTGTATCCCCCGAAGCAACGACATAACTCTTTTCGCCTGACCTCTCGATTATTAATGTATCACCTTGAGAGATATGGCTATTATTTATATTATTTTTTTGCTTTATCGCTTCTACCGAAGTGTTATATTGTCGTGCTATTGACCAAAGTGTCTCTCCTTTTTGGACGGTGTGCTTTACCTGTTTTTCTTTTGACGGAGGGATGGCAGCCAATGAATTCCGCCCATTTATTTTTTCACTTTCAACCATTACGTTCTCACCTTGACTACCAATGATGGTTTCATCAGTCAGACGCAGCTTCGCGATTGTTTCCAGTGACACTTCATTACTTTTTTGCTCCATAGCTACTACAGGTTGTCCTATAGCTGCTTCTCCCAATGCCAACACAGGATCTACAGCATTTTCCTTTTCATATGTCCATTTTTCTTCATGAATTTCAAAGTGAAGATGAACTCCAGAAGAATCACCTGTGGTTCCCATCAGGCCGATAATATCCCCTTGCTGAACGACCTGTCCTTCTTTAACATTCCTTTTGTTCAAATGGGCGTATACAGTTTCCAGATTGTTATCATGCTTAATGAACACAACATTTCCATATGAGCCCGAATAATATGACTTTGTTACTACTCCTTTACCAACACTATGTATAGGTGTTTTGAATTCACCGGCAATGTCAATTCCCTTGTGCTGGTCATGCCGCGTTCCATATAAATCGGTAACGACCCCCTCAGCTGGCCAAACCCAATCTGAAGTCAATTCCTTTATATCGAGCATTTCTGCCTGAGAGTGCTTTCCGCCAAGAAATAGCAAGCTGATACAGAGTGCCATTAACCCAGCAATGAGTAAACGCTTTATGTAATCCTGCATTTTCTTCCTCCTTAACTTTTTACTCCCTTTCCATCCCTATGACAGCCTGTACGAAATTAGAACTGTATGGTTGAAAAAGAAGCAGCTAAAAAAGCACATTCGTTATAATTGGTGGGAAACTGCTTTTTTATGCAAAAGAGGGAAAAATTGTTTATACTCCGGGATTTTAAGGCCAATTTCAATCCATAAAAAAAGAAAGACCTGATGGCCTTTCTTTTAGTTAATATTTTTCTTGTTTGGAGCGAGTGGCAGCGGGAGAACTTCGTTCAGATTGAAAGGTCCAAGCTGATCGATGTTTGCATTTATGAACTTGACACCAGTGTAATCAAACTCACTCGCCGTCATTAAGATTGCTTCGAGATTTGGCAGGAAACTTTCGTCCAGGGTTGTATTTTTACCAAGGGTAATCTCTAATACGTTATCTTCATTTTGTTCCGTTTGGGCCAGCTCGAAATTTTCGGGAAGCGAGGCTGAAAGGTATCCATCCCCTTTCCACATTTGCTCAAATGCTTCCACTATTGATTTATGCTGTTCTTTTGTCGGCACAAGGTACGGATTCTGCATACCTTCTACAGTCAAAAACAAGTACGCCCTTTTTGGGGCAGTTTCTGCAGTGATCGGAAGCTCCTTCATTAGACCAATGTTGCTTAATTCAATTCCTGGTTTGCCCTCTGTAGTCAGTATCATTTTTTCTATACCTGCCCCAGAGAAGTTTTGTGTCATCGAATCAACAAAAATAATGTTTGCAGTACTTCCATCTCGGTAAGGATGATCTTGTTTCACATCCATACTTAATGTTTTTGTCGCTTCATCATAGTTCCAGGAAGCATCCATTGGGTAGTATTCGGTCAAACCCCATTCCTCTTCCTTTAGCTTTGGCATCGTTTCCGTATAGCTTTCAATCCGGGACTTGCCTTCTTCCTTCGGTTTCGTTACCGTAACTGGAACGATCCTCATCGCCTGTTCGTCAGGAATTGCATAAGTAAGAATTTCTGAAGTCTCGCTGTCTACCTCTTCTGGATATAAAGAAATCAGGCCGTCATAAGGATTCGCTATATCCATTGCTGCGAATTCTTTGCTCTTTTCTTCTGCCTCACCATCTGCTGTATCCATCATGACAGTGCTCTTCTCCTGGTTCGCACTTTCATTTGCACTGTCATCCCTGACAGCTGTATCCATCTCCATGGATGACTTGGCATCGGAAGCAGAGTTGCTTTCTAAGCTCTTATCGGCGGAGTGGTTCACACCCATCAATCCAGGTGAAAGGATGAAGGCGAGGAAAAGTACGGCTGCCAGCGCAGCACCGGGAATGACCCATGTCGGCATTTTTGTTCTTTTTTCAACACGATGGGCGATATTCTGATAAATGTCACGAGAGTCGCGATGATCTTTTACCTTAGGCATTTGGCCGAGGATTTCTTCTAGCTGCTTATCGCTTAGCTGTGACTTTTTCACTAGTCATCCCTTCCTTTTCAATCATTTCTTCCATCAGCTTTTTCAATGTCTTTAGAGCACGGTGCTGTGTCGTCTTTACCTTACTTTCCGTCCATGATAAAGCTTCTGCTGTTTCGCTGATAGTTAACTCATGTATATAGCGCATGATGATGACCATTCGCTGGTCAACCGTGCATTGGTCAAGGCACTTGTACATCATTTGGATCTCTTCACTTTGAAGTGCCATTTCTTCAGGAAGGGGCTGATCGTCCCTTACCTGGCGTGCAGACATATCAAAGGATTCAAGCAATCGCTGCTTCCAGCCCTTCTGTTTGCGGAAGTGATCAATCGCGACATTTTTGGCAATTGAAAACAGCCATGTCTTCTCACTGCTCTTTCCCTCAAACCGGTCGTATGCCTTCAAAACGCGAATGTATACTTCCTGCACAAGGTCTTCAGCCAGCTCCCTGCTTTTTACCATATAAAATAAAAATTGAAAAACGTCATGATGATATTTTTGATACAATTCATCAAAAACGGAGTTCATAGCTTTAATCGCCTCCGTATTCATTAGATTAGTCGTAAAGTATTAATAAAAGTTTCATATTAACTATATTATTTTTAGAATGGAAATGGAAGGAATTTTCGAGGACAAAATATTCGATGAAATTACGTAAAATTAAAATAAATTTTCAAAATGAGGTGGGATCTGAAATAAATAAGTATGATGGAGGGGGTACTAACGGACACTTTTCACCTGATTCCCTTTGCGTTTGTCCGATAGAGGCGTTCTAACTTGATTCAGTTCAAATTTGTCGGATATAGACGTATTGCGGCTTGGCTAATATGTACCCTGCGGCGAATCTATTTTCCGTCCTCTTTAAAAAAACACACAAGCCCATCCCGAAATGGGATGGACTTGAAGTTTACATTTCATTGTTCCTTGTGAATCAAGAATAGTCGGCAAGTTATTCAATATTTCGAGGGATAAAAAAGGAAAATGTCGTTCCTTGTCCGAGTTTGCTTTTTACCGAAATATTCCCTCGATGTGCGTCGATGATATTCTTGGCGATTGCTAGTCCAAGGCCGGTGCCAGATATACCCCGAGTCCTGGATTTATCACCTTTATAAAACCTCTCGAACAAGAATGGCAAGTCTTCTTCAGGGATACCGGGCCCCTGATCGCTCACCTCAAAATATAAGCCTTTTTCATCGGTTCTCCCGCTAATGACGACGGATGCCGAATCCGGGACGTGCCTGATTGCATTATCAATCAGGTTAGTTAGTACCTGTTCGATGCGGTCTGGATCAAATCGGAAATCTCGTTCTTCTGAATCAAACTGTACAGATAGCTCAATCCCTTTTTCCTTCGCCAAGCCATGGAATTTACGGATAATCCGGTTTACATATGGATTAATTTCAACGGATTCAACGTTCAGAAGAATATGACCTGCTTCCATACGGGCCAAGTCAAGAAGTTCATTAACAAGGCGGCCCATTCGCAGTGATTCATCGTAAATGACTTTAGCCATTTCCTTCTTCTCTTCATCCGTTTGTGCGATGTCATCGACAATCGCTTCACTATATCCTTGCATCATCGAAATCGGCGTCCTTAATTCGTGTGAAACATTGGCGATGAAATCTTCCCTCATTTTGTCAAGCTTTCGTTCCTCGGTCATATCCCGGACAACGGCAACTGCGCCACGGATGAATCTTTTATTATAAAGCGGGCTGACGATGATTACCCAGGTTCTTCCCTGGGCAGTGATTTCCCCAACCTGCTCCTTCTCCGTATTCACTGCCAGCTGGAACAACTCCATGACCTCAGACGGCACGGCATCTGTATTTTCGGAAGCCAGGCCCTGTTCATAATACCAGTATCTGAGGAATACTTCAGCAGGCGGATTCGTAATCAGGATGGTGCCATCACGATTGAATGTGATGACTCCATCTGCCATGCTGCTAAGGATGCTAGTCAGTTGTTCTTTTTCCTGACTCAATGCATTCATATTGAATTTCAGCTGTCTGCCCATCTGATTGAAGGCAGTTGCTAATTCCCCTATTTCATCATGAGTGAGGATTGGAACTTTTGTGTCAAACTTTCCTCTGGCAACTTCAAAGGCTGCCTCCCTCATTTTACGCAATGGAGCAGTGATCCTGGTGGACAGGAAGAAAGCAAAAATTGTCGTAAGGACTATTGCCACGCCCGCTGCAAGCAAGATGAACTTGGTCGTCAGCCTGGTCGTCTCTTCCATCACTTCAAGCGACTGATAAATGAAGACGGCCCCATTCCCTTGCTCAAACTGATGAAGCGGAACACCGATCATTAAATACTGAGTATCATCAACCTCGTTTGAAATGCCAGGCAGGGGTGTGATGATATCAACAGTCTTGTCCTTCTCAAATACCGTAGAAAGATCACGATCGTTCATGAAAAATGAAATCGGTACATGTGTCGCGGCTTCTCCACCTGGTGAATAAAAATAAGTATCCTTATCTTTAATGACTGTCACTCTGGAGTCGTCATCAACCATTTCCCAGGCTATCTCAAGACCTAATTGTTCCTCCTCGCCAGGATGGTCTTCCAAAACCCTGGCTATTTTTTCTGCAGTATTGGTCATTCCTTTCCTGGTTTCATTAATGTGATAATTTTCAAAGAATTCCATCAACATAACTGTCAGGATGAACAATACAAATGAAACCAGTAAAAGGATGGTAATCCAAAGCTTACCTACTACACTGCGCCAAAACATCATTCATTGACTACCTCGAACTTGTAGCCAACACCCCAGACTGTAACGATCATCTTTGCAGCCTGTTCAGATACTTTGTTCAGCTTCTCGCGCAATCTTTTAACATGTGTATCGACGGTTCGTAAATCACCGAAAAATTCATAATGCCAAACTTCTTTCAATAATTGCTCACGGTCAAAAACTTTATCGGGAGCTTTCGCAAGGAAGTAAAGCAGTTCATATTCTTTAGGTGTCAGACTGACTTCTTTGCCATCTGCCAAAACCCTATGGGCATCATTATCAATGGTTAAATGAGGGAAAACAATCACATCTTTAGCAGTCGTTTCTGTCTGCAGATAACTTGTACTGGAAGAACGGCGCAGCATTGCTTTTACGCGCAGCACTACTTCCCGTGGACTGAATGGCTTGACGATATAATCATCTGTACCAACCTCAAAACCCTGGACCCTGTTCACTTCTTCACCTTTAGCTGTCAGCATGATCACAGGAGTTGATTTCTTCTCCCGTAAGTCACGGCAAACCTCGATTCCGTCTTTCCCAGGCATCATCAAATCTAGAAGGATTACATCATAATCGTTGGCAAGCGATTTTGCCAGCGCTTCATTTCCGTCTTCTGCTTCATCAATTATATAGTTCTCTCTTTCAAGATACATCTTCAATAATCGTCTGATTCTTTCTTCATCATCCACTACTAAAATCTTTACGTCTTTTTCCATAAGGTATATCCCTCCCTGCGATTATTTTACATAAACATGCGTCTACTTGCCACGATTTTTTAAAAAAGGCCTTCACTTAAGACAGTGAAGGCATTCATAAAATTGACACAAATTAGGAACCTGCATAGGAATGCAGACCTGCGATTACAAGGTTAACCGCTACAAGATTGAACATGATAATGATAAAACCGATTACAGCTAGCCATGCAGATTTTTCTCCATGCCAGCCTTTTGATAGGCGTAAATGAAGGAAAGCGGCATAAAACAGCCAAGTGATCAATGCCCAAACTTCCTTAGGGTCCCAACCCCAGAAGCGAGTCCAGGCAATCTGAGCCCAGATCATCGCAAAAATCAGTCCGCCCAGCGTGAATACCGGGAAGCCGATCAATACGGAACGATAGCCGATCTCATCAACTAGATCCATATTGATATTCTTTGTCCATGGCTGCAATGCAGCTCCAACACGCTTGCGCAGGATGAGTCTTAGTAATACATATAAAACTATACCCGCTGCGAGCGACCAAATAACAGTATTCAATTTCTTAGCGTCAATTATTGCCGGGGTTTCAACAATAGGCTCAAAGCGGTCACTGCTTGTAGGCTCAAACTGATTTGGTCCAACAAGAGCAGGAATTGTATATTCCTCGGTCGCAGGCTGTCCCGCTTTGTTTATGTAGTTGAAACTCGCTTGATACTCGGTTGCTGCAAAGTAGCTAGAAACAATCACGAAGCTTAGCGTACAGACCAAGCCGAACAAGACGACCTCTAGCCAAAATCTGCTATTGTTTCTTTTAGACTGGTCGACGCTTTTCACAAGATAGATCAAACCAGCAGCAAAGCTGACTGCCAGGATAGCCTGCCCGATTGCTGTAGTTGTTACGTGAATATAGAGCCAATAACTTTGAAGCGCAGGAATCAATGGACTTACCTCTCTCGGGAACATGCTCCCGAAGGCAATGATCAATACAGCAATTGGCAAGGTGAACAATCCTAGCAATGGTGTTTTATACATAAAATAAATGAGTATAAATGCGCCTACCAAAGACATGCCAAAAAATGTCATAAATTCGAACAGGTTACTGACGGGCGCATGCCCTGAAGCAATCCATCTTAAAATAAAGAATGTCAGCTGGGAAATAAATCCCGCAATGGTAATGATGATTCCAATTTTAGACCATCTATTCGGTACATTTTTTTTGTCAGCATGTCTTTTATCCTTTATTGCCCCACCAAAAAATAATATACCGACTAGGTATAAGATAAATGCTGCAAACAGAAAGTTAGAACTTAATTCGACCATGATTTTCCCTCCTTAATCCTTCTTATCACCTGAAACTTGATCTTCTGGAGCTGTGATTCCTGATTCAGAAAACACATCGTCAAGCTCCCTCTTCAGACCATGCCAGTTCTTATTTGTATGGGCAGCTGCCCATAACTGATCATTCACTCGTCTTAACCATAAGCGGCGATGATTCCAATATGCTCCTTGGACCACACCGATCATGAAAATCAGGCCCCCAAGTGCAATAATCCACAGGGTAAGGTCCTTTCTTACTGTCAATGCAGTTACATTCTTCGTTTCCACGCCAGCGAAAGTCATCTTGTATTCATTTTCACCCAAAGGCTCGAGGTTCTGCCTGATGGCCACGAAACTTACTTCACCCTCTGGTTTCCCTGGGCTGAACATCTTGAAAATAAACGCAGGATTGTTGGGAATCCGGGATTTAGTTGCAGGCTCACCATCATTATTGAACTCAAAATCCGGGAAGTAGCTCATGATTTCAACCTTGTACCCATTCCCGAGGTCGTATTTCGTCTGGGGCTCGTAAAGATCCACTACAACTTCTCCGAACTGTTTCCCTGTTTCTTTGTTTTCTAGCTGGAGAGCCATCTTGCTCATTTCATTAAGTTTGTAATCAACCTGATATAAAGCAAAACCATCAACTTTAAGCGGCTTATTTACCTGTATCGACTGGTCGCGCAGTTTCTTGAGCTCAGGCTTTTCACCTGGAACTGAGCCTCCTTGCTTTTGGAATAATGTTGCATCGGTTTGATAGTTTTTAACCACAGTCCCTACTTTATCAATAGCCTCCTGGAAGACTTCATCATCTTTATCTTTATCATAGACTTCAAGAATAAATTGGTTGTTTTTAAGATAATATTGCCCTTCAGTTCCAGGTATCGCTTTTGTTTCTCCATCCCTTAGCCACAAGATTTCGTCAACATACATACCCGGAACGAATCGAAGCATTCCCCCTATTAAAAAAATAATCAGACCTAAATGGTTAACATATGGACCCCATCTAGAAAAACGATTTTTTTCCGCCAGGATATCCCCGTTTTCCTCACGTAGTTTATATCGCTTTTTCGTTAATTCTTCTTTGATTTTTCCTATTGCCTCATCAGATAATTCAGAGTCTGTCACACTGAACATTCTCTGGCGTTTCAAGAAACTTTCATGTCTGGCAACCCTTTGGTTTTTAAGGGAGCGATATAGTGGCACGACCCTGTCGAGACTCGCAATGACAAGGGAAACTCCCAATGCTGCAATCAAGAGCAAGTACCACCATGAACTGTAAAGGTTGTTGAAACCTAAATCATAATAAAGCTTTCCCAGCCACCCGTATTGTTCTTCATAATATTGCCATGCAGGCATTATCGGAGGAATATACATTTCCTGCGGAAAAATCGTTCCTAAAGAGGATGTGATCAAGAGGATGACAATCAGCCAAACTCCAACCTTAACTGACGAAAAGAAATTCCAGATTTTATCGATGATTGTCTTATTATAAGTTTGTGATCGGCGCGCGCTACCTTCATAGCGCATATCAATCAGCTGCTTCTCATTCTCTTTTTCTTCCAGCACTCTCCCGCAAGATTCACAAAGGATCGTTCCCTGCGGATTTATATGGCCGCACTCACATTTTACTTCATTCATAGTAAAAAACTCCCTGTTCCCCTTACTTTTTAAGGTTTTATCTGTTCCATGAAATCACGGACTGTTTTTTCATCTAATTCCCCGGTATGACTCTTTACAACATTCCCTTCTTTGTCAATCAAAAAAGTGATTGGCAGTGGGTTAATACCATAAGCGGCCTGGACTGGTCCCTCGTCAATCATGACCGGAAAAGTCATCCCTTTTCTCTCAATAAATCTATTAACAGCAAGTTCTGATTCACCGGAGTCAATTGCCAGGACCTGGACACCCTGATCCTTGAACTGCTGGTACTGATTTTCGATATAAGGCATTTCCCGCTCGCATGGCTTGCACCATGTTGCCCAAAAATTAAGGAAAACTCCTTGCCCTTTATAATCAGAAAGCCTGTGTTTATTGCCTTTCATATCAACAAGGACAAAATCAGGAGCAGGTTTTCCAATTTCGATCTTCTGATTTTTATCCTTATTCATATTGGCATAAAGTGTATAACCAATAGCTAAAGCCATAACCGCGAGAATAATAGTTCTAGTGATTAGACGTTTATTTTTCATTTCTCAAACCTCCCACCGTATTTCTCCCTCATTATAACATTACAACTACACCGTTATCGGTAATTCTAAGATTTTTTCATTGCCAGGACACGGAGCTGCTTCACCTCATGATGGGTAAGTTCCCTGATTTCCCCAGTCCTTAAGCCATTCAGCGTCAGGAATCCATACTTTTCCCTTTTCAGCTTTAATACCGGGTGTCCAATTGCTTCGAACATTCTCCTGACCTGTCTATTCCGGCCCTCATGAATGGTAATTTCAACGATTGCGGTATCTTTCTTTTTATCGACACTCAGCATTTTCGTCTTTGCGGGCGCCGTTTTCCCATCTTCTAGCATGACGCCTCGAGCCAGACTGGTCAGCTTTTCTTTTGAAGGGATCCCCTTCACCTTTGCCACATACACCTTATCTATTTCATTACTTGGGTGCATGAGCAAATTCGCGAATTCTCCATCGTTCGTCAGCAAAAGCAGTCCCGAGGTATCATAATCAAGGCGTCCAACAGGGTAAATCCTTTGTTCGATCGTTTGAAAAAAGTCGGTAACAACCTTCCGGCCTTTATCATCCTGTACACTTGAAATAACACCGCGGGGTTTATAGAACAAGAAATATACTGGTTCTTCCCCTTCAATCTGGACTCCATCCACTTCAACTCTGTCAGAAGCGGTCACCTTCCGGCCAAGTTCTTTGACAACACTTCCATTTACCTTAACTCTTCCTTCGAGGATCAATTCCTCAGCTTTTCTTCTCGATGCTATTCCTGCATGAGCAATAACTTTTTGCAGTCTTTCCATAAGGTCACTCCCAATTAATATCAATTAACTATGGTTAATATTAATATCTAATCCATCCTTATGAATTATGACATAACTCTCGCTGTTTTCAAAGTAAGCAATGGTGTAAAAAGTGAAAAATAAATAGGGAAAGTTAATTGTTCTTTAACAAAAGTTCGTTCTTTAAACATGCCGCAATATTATTTTATACTAATAATTGATTAGTTTGCGAATACTGATTTGATCGATTTTTAATAAGTGTTCTCGAAAGCAGGAATCTGTTATTTTAGTTTATTGATTTTTTAAAAAAAAACAAAGAAGATACCTTCAACAGGTATCTTCCCAAACTGTAGACAAACTCGATGAAAATCGAGTTTGTCTGCAGTCTTTTTTCAGTTTGGATGAGAAACGAAGCTGTTGATTTCCGTTCCAGTCGCTTCGCTTTCCGCGGGCTGGCGGGTGAGCCTCCTCGTCGCCGTTGGCGCCTGTGGGGTCTCACCTGTCCAGCTGATCCCGCAGGACATTGATTGAGCTTCCTCGAATTTGCCCACGCACGATGGAAATGCGTTAGCATTTTCGGAGGAGTCTTCGCGCCTTCCACTCCAATCAACAGGACTTTTATACTCAACGCGGAACTATATCGAAGTCTATTTTAAAATAGATACACATAACGCCTGAGGTGATGGATTATTAGGTTACAAATTTCACTTCTAAGTTATCCAAATAAATACGATTATCGGGGCTCCCGTCATGGGCTCTTTTGCTATTCTTTTCAGAACATGAAAGTAACGACGATTATAGCTGTTATGATTGCTACTGCGTCAGCGAGAAGCCCGACTTTAAGTGCGTCTCCCATTTTTTTAATGCCGACAGCGCCGAAATATACGGTAAGGACATAAAACGTCGTGTCGGTGCTTCCCTGTAATGTAGCTGCGAGGGTACCAATAAAAGAGTCTGGTCCGTGTACCCCAATAAGATCGCTCGTAATTCCTAGCGCTGCTGTCCCTGAAATTGGCCTGATCAGCGCAAGCGGTACAATTTCAGCAGGAATTCCTACCATCTCCAAACCTGGACGGAGCCAGTCCACCATGACATCAAGTGCACCTGATGCCCGAAAAACCGCAATGGCTACCATCATCCCTACCAGGAATGGCATGATGGAAACGGCCATTTTGATACCATCCTTTCCGCCTTCTACAAAACTTTCATATGTGGGGACTTTTTTATAGGTTCCATAAATCAGAATAAAGGCAATCACGACAGGGATGAACCATAGTGATATGGCAGATACAATTTCCATTTGGATTTACCCCTTTTTGCTTCTTCTGTAATAAAAGAAACGGTCAATTAATATCGCTGCAACTGCAGAGACAGCAGTCGCCACAAGAGTAGGCCCAACTATATCTGTTGGATTGGCTGAATCATAATTCATCCTTATTGCAATAACGGTGGTTGGAATGAGGGTGATGCTCGCAGTATTGATTGCAAGAAAAGTGATCATCGACCGGCTCGCTTCATTCTTCCCATCGTTCAGCTCTTTCAGTTCTTCCATTGCTTTGATTCCAAGAGGTGTAGCTGCGTTCCCAAGCCCAAACATGTTGGCAATCATGTTTGACAGTATATAGCCCATCGCCGGATGATTGGAAGGTACTTCGGGGAACAACTTTGAAATCAACGGTTTAAATAAAGTGGAAAGTTTTGATAATAGACCAGAATCCTCCGCGATCCTCATCATGCCAAGCCAAAATACAAGGATACTAATAAGGCCGATACTCAGGGTGATAGCTTCCTTTGCACCGCTAAAAACTGCTTCGTTCACCTCAGCCATTGTGCCATTCACCATTGCAAAGCCCAGGCCAATTAAGATCATAACCACCCAGATATAATTAACCATGATTCTTGATTCCTGCTATTGATGTGAAGATATTCTTAAAAAGATCGAAGAAGGACTTTTTCTCTTTTGCGTCCACTTTGTAATAAACAGGTAAACTTGCAATCTGCTTATCATCCAAGTAGACATTTGCCCGGCCAGCAACCGGATTTCGCAAATCCTCCTCGTTTGGTGCAGCCTTTTTCAATCTGTATTCTACTTTGACTAGGTCTTCTTCTTCCGAAGTTAGCGGGTAGACAAATGAATGGTCCAGGTAAACTTTATTCTTATAATGCGAATTCTTTATCCCTTTCACTTTACCTTTGGAAAGAACCTCTGCGACATCATAATTTGAAAATGCTGTTTCAAACATCTGGATATGGTCATTCCAATCGTCAGGTGCATTGAGAGTGACTGCGATTAACTCAAAATCACCCTTTTGGGCTGTAGAGACTAAGGTTCTTTTCGCCCGTTTTGTATAACCGGTCTTTCCACCGGTGCTATACTTATATTTCTCTGTCAGGAGGCGGTTTTTATTTTTCCAAACCCTGTCCCATGTTTCTGTTGGATTAGGAGCCCTGTGAATTTTTGTCCCGGCAATCTTCCTGTAAATCTCATTTTCCATTGCATAGCGCGTAAGCAGTGCCATGTCATATGCTGTGGAAACGTGGTCCTCCTGGTCATCCAACCCGTGGGGATTGGAGAAATGAGTATTTTCCATGCCGATTTGCTGAGCTTTTTCGTTCATCAAGTAAGCAAATCCATCCAGACTGCCGCCTACATGTTCTGCGATCGCGACAGCAGCATCATTACCCGACCTCAGCATTAATCCGTACACCAGATCCTCAAGCCTGATCTTTTCTCCAGGCTTCAAGTAAATTGAAGATCCTTCAGCACGGACAGCATTCTCGCTCACTTTCACCTTTTCATCCAATTTTCCAGATTCTATCGCAAGGATGGCCGTCATGATTTTAGTAATACTGGCAATCCTGCTTACTCTGTGAGCATCTTTTTCAAATAACACCCTGCCAGATTCCTGTTCTATCAAAACAGCGCTTCTGGCACTTACCGAAACAGAAGCCTGCGCTGTTTGAGGAATGCAGTATATTAACAGAGTGGCGATTAACAATAATTTAATCCAAATCCTTTTCATTGACAGACCCTCGTCTCCTTTGGCAGTTTGTACAAGTTTATGCAGGACAAGGAGTGTTATGACATAAAAAGGTGAATGCCGCCAGGATGGACATACAGAGGTCCTAGGTTACAGCCAGAACAAAAAGCGCAAGCGCCTCGTTCAGCCCTGACAAGCGCTGGAGGGCCGACCGGTGAAGTCGTTCTTTGACTTCATTGGGCGGACCGAAGCGACTCGAGGGGCTAGGCGCTGGAGCTGGATTAAGATAACTTCATG
>NZ_JBIQOE010000251.1:0-4207 GCF_047739415.1 Mesobacillus sp.
TTGAACATAGCGTTTAACCCATTGATAAACTTGTTCTTTTTTCGTATGTGGTAGTTTATCAATGTGTTTTACAAGTTATTAAACGCTTTGCTCATACTTACAACCTCCCGAATGCTTGTTCTTATATTGATTATACTAAGATTTCGGGCAGGTATCAAATATCAACATTTACCTTTAACAGAGCCTTTTTATTAGTAAACATATATTTACTTCGATAGTTGTCCAGCTCCAGTGCCTAGCCCCTCAAGTCGCTTGTCTAGCTGCTGCTCCTAACTCCTCGAGTCGCTTGTCTAGTGTCGCCTCCTAGAAACTCCGAAACTTCAACTCCGCCTGCAGAAGCAAAAAGCGCTTCTTTGTCGGAATCTCCAGTTTCTGCGTTTCTGGGCAGTCGGCTATACTTTTCGATTTCGGTCCTGCCAATGAAGTCAAAGAACGACTTCACTGTCAGGACCTCCAGCGCTTGTCGGAGTTGGGCAGTCGCCTCCGCTTTTCGTTTTCGATCCGCCCAATGAAGTCAAAGAACGACTTCACTGGTCGGCCCTCTGAGGCACACGACGTGCTAGACCCGCCAGCCACAGGACGTGGCGCTTTAGGCGGGCAACGCTTGTCGGGGCTGACCAAGGCACTTCCGCTTTTCGAATTACGATGACATCTTTACCTTTTTCTGGGTCGTTGTCCATTTACCTCGGCTCGGACTTTTCACTAAGTCGTTATAAGCCAGGACATTCAAATCCCTCTGGATGGTTCGAGGAGTAATTCCGAATTCCTCTACAAGATCTTGAGTTGTGACAGTACCATTCTGACATATATACATGTAGATGGATTTGATGCGGTTTATCATCCGGTTAGTCGAAGGTTTCAAACAACCACTCCCTATCCTTTTTTAAACCCCTTTGTCATTTTCCTGCAACCGACTATTGATTGAAGACGAATCCTCAAGTATGTAGTTTTCTTCTTTCCAGACAGCTCCTTTTGCGTCCATTTTAAAAGGCAGTCCTAAGATGTCTTACCTTTTGGACTATTTTACACTTTAATAAAATATAATTCCAGATTATTTACTGTTTTTTATGAAAAATTAATAATTTACTCAGAACGTACCCCCTTCATAATGGTTTATATACTTAACAATATGGTGTTAAACAGGTTAAATATGACAGTTATTAGAAAATTACAAAAATATATTAGACTGTAACTTAACTTTTACCCAGAGTTTACGAAAAGAGGTTATAAGGAGTAAAATAATATTCAAGTTTTCAAGTGGGGATTTAGAGTACAATAAGAACATCTTCTCGCTTAAGTGTTCCTGAAAAGGGAATACCACCTTTATACATATAAAAGTAACTTGGGAGGTTTGAATGGATGACTTCAATCAATTGGACACAGGAAGTGGAAAAAAGACAGAGTGATTTAATTAAAGACGCGCAGGAGCTGCTGAAAATCAAAAGTGTGCTTGACGAAGAGAATTCATCTCCAGAGGCACCGCTTGGTGAAGGCGTGAAGGAAGCATTGGACTTTATGCTTCAGTTAGGTGAAAAGGATGGCTTCACTCCTAAGAATGTTGGCAATCTTGCTGGCCATCTGGAATTCGGGCAAGGAGACGAAATTGTTGGTGTTCTTTGCCATGTCGATGTTGTACCTGAGGGGGACGGCTGGACAAGTGACCCATACGGTGCGGAAATCCGCGATGGTAAAATCTATGCCCGTGGCGCAATTGATGACAAAGGTCCAACAATGGCCGCATATTATGCAATGAAAATAGTTAAAGAACTGGGCTTGCCCCTGAACAAGCGTGTCAGGATGATCATAGGTACGGATGAGGAAAGCGACTGGCGCTGTGTTGACCATTATTTTGAACATGAAGAAATGCCAGCGATGGGCTTTGCGCCGGATGCTGACTTCCCGATTATCTACGCAGAAAAAGGAATCGCTGATTATGATTTGGTTTCAAACACCGCCGTTATTGCAAAAGAAGACTTCGATGCTGAAGTAATCGAATTTTCATCGGGCCGCCGCTATAATATGGTACCGGATTTTGCGAAGGTTTCCTTGGTTGTGCAGCAAGGACAAACGGATATTGTCCAGCGTTTTGAGGAATTCAAAAAGAACAATGAGTTAGATGGCAAGGCAGTAGTCGAGAGTGGTAAGCTGATCCTTGAGCTTGAAGGTGTTTCAGCACATGGCATGGAGCCAGACAATGGAAAAAACGCAGGGCTTTATATGGCAAGCTTCCTCTCCGAGATTAATCTTGATGGAAACAGCGAAAAATTCTTTCAATTTGTAGCCAAGTACCTGGGCAAAGATTCACGCGGCAGGGAACTAGGCGTCGCCTATACAGATGACATTACTGGAGATTTGACGATCAATGTTGGTAAGCTAGCTTACTCACGGGAAAACGGTGGCCGCGCTGGCTTGAATATGCGCTACCCAGTGACAACCAATCTTGAAAAGACAAAAGAAATATTAATTGGGGTAATAGAAGCTGAGGGATTTTCCATCGAGAATTTCTCAAACTCTAATCCGCATCATGTTGATGAGAATGACTTCCTCGTCCAGACCTTGAAAAAAGTATATGAAGAGCAGGTTGGTGAAAAAGCGGAACTTATTTCTATTGGCGGCGGAACATATGCAAGGTCGTTGAAGTCAGGTGTGGCTTTTGGTCCACTTTTCCCAGGAAGACCTGATATCGCCCACCAGAAGGATGAATATATGATTATTGAAGATCTTCTTAGAGCCACAGCGATCTACGCGCAGGCTATCTATGAATTGGCAAAATAAACAAGACATTACCGGAAATCAAGGAGGGGGAAGAGCATGGAATATGTAATTGTAGATGGCGAAGTTCTTGACCGAACGGTCGCCAAGGTAGACATTGAGGATAGAGGCTATCAATTTGGAGATGGTGTATATGAAGTCATCCGGGTTTATAATGGCAAAATGTTCACTGGAAAAGAGCATTTAAACAGACTTGTAGAAAGTGCCGAAAAAATCAGGATGAAGTTGCCTTTCAGTCCTGAGGAGCTTGAGTCCAAAATGGAAGAGCTGATTTCGAAAAACGAATTGGACACTGGTATTGTTTATATGCAGTTTACAAGAGGCACTTCACCTCGTAATCATGTTTTCCCTGCCGGTGATGTGGCACCAACCTTTGTCGCTTATACGCGCAAGGTGGCTCGCCCTGTGGAATCCATGGAAAAAGGGGTCAGAACTATTCTGGATGAAGACATCCGCTGGCTTCGCTGTGACATTAAAAGCTTGAACTTGCTTGGAAATCTGCTATCGAAACAAAAGGCAGCTGAGGCCGGTTGTTTTGAAGCGATCCTACATCGAGGAGAAACTGTAACTGAGGGAAGCCATTCCAACATCTCGATTGTAAAAGACGGCGTGATCATCACACACCAGGCCGATAATTTCATTCTCAACGGAATCACAAGACAAAAAATGCTGGAGATTTGCAGCAATGAAACCATTCCATTTGAGGAACGAGCATTCACGCTTGACGAATTGTCTTCAGCAGACGAAGTCTTCTCATCTGGAACAACAGTCGAAGTCATGCCGATTGTTGAAGTGGATGGGAAACCTGTAGGAAACGGGAAGCCTGGTCCTGTTACCAGGAACCTGCAAAACCTTTTTAAAGCGGAAATTGAACGCCTGTGCGGCAATTTATAACTTTTAACCTGCGGCTTACAGCTGCGGGTTATTTTTATTCAAAAAAGTGACAAACTTATTTGAAATATCAACAGATTACTTTTTCCGCATTCTACACCTGAAGGATTTAACGCTTGCTTTGTTTTTTCTTGGCAGGAATGGGTATCATAAAAATATTTAAATCATCAGGATACCTGCTTTTGTTCATACTCAGACAAAGTACAGCAGAATACCGAACAGGGGGAACAGAAATGAAAATCACTTCTGAACAGCATATTGAATTGCATGGATTCAATAATCTGACGAAATCATTAAGTTTTAATATGTATGACATCTGTTATACGAAGACAAAAGAAGAGCGTGAAGCTTATCTTGATTATATTGATGAACAGTATAATGCCGACCGGCTGACTAAAATACTCACTCACGTTTCAGATATTATTGGTGCGCATGTTCTGAATGTGGCCAAGCAGGATTATGTGCCGCAGGGAGCCAGTGTGACCATCCTAGTTTCTGAAGGACCGGTCGTGGAGGTTCCTGATGAAGCATATGACGAGTCGCC
>NZ_JBIQOE010000252.1:0-2292 GCF_047739415.1 Mesobacillus sp.
AAGCTAATGAAGATCCGCTCGACTTGCATGTATTAGGCACGCCGCCAGCGTTCGTCCTGAGCCAGGATCAAACTCTCCAAGAAAGAGTTATGAGTTAGCTCATAAAGTTAAAACGTTGGCTCATGATCTTCTATAATAGAAACCATGATCATTTATTGTTTGTTGACGCTTGTTTGTTTAGTTTTCAAAGAGCAATGAAATTGGAGCGGGTGAAGAGAATCGAACTCTCATCATCAGCTTGGAAGGCTGAGGTTTTACCACTAAACTACACCCGCATATATAATTGTATTTCTGATGGTCGGGAAGACAGGATTCGAACCTGCGACCCCTTGGTCCCAAACCAAGTGCTCTACCAAGCTGAGCTACTCCCCGTTATAGAAGAAAAATAATGGCGCGCCCGAAAGGAGTCGAACCCATAACCTTCTGATCCGTAGTCAGACGCTCTATCCAATTGAGCTACGGGCGCATTTTATTTTAATAGCAACTTTTATATATTATCACACCCACTAAAGGATGTCAATAACTTTTTTGGTGCGGCCGAGAGGACTTGAACCTCCACGGGGTTGCCCCCACTAGGCCCTCAACCTAGCGCGTCTGCCATTCCGCCACGACCGCATTAACATGACAGGTTTAAATCTTAACTGATTCAGGCGCATTAATCAATAGGTAATTAATGGTGCGGGTGAAGGGAGTCGAACCCCCACGCCTTGCGGCGCCAGATCCTAAGTCTGGTGCGTCTGCCAATTCCGCCACACCCGCATATTCATTTTTCGAAAAAAATGGTGAGCCATGAAGGACTCGAACCTTCGACCCTCTGATTAAAAGTCAGATGCTCTACCGACTGAGCTAATGGCTCAAAAAATGGCTGGGCTAGCTGGATTCGAACCAACGCATGTCGCAGTCAAAGTGCGATGCCTTACCGCTTGGCTATAGCCCAATAAAAATGGCGGTCCCGACCGGGATCGAACCGGCGATCTCCTGCGTGACAGGCAGGCATGTTAACCGCTACACCACGGGACCAGATGAATAATGTTATGTTTTAAAACTGGTGACCCCTACGGGATTCGAACCCGTGTTACCGCCGTGAAAGGGCGGTGTCTTAACCGCTTGACCAAGGGGCCATATTAAAATATTAAAAGGTTCTGGCGGAGAAGGAGGGATTTGAACCCTCGCGCCGGTTACCCGACCTACACCCTTAGCAGGGGCGCCTCTTCAGCCTCTTGAGTACTTCCCCATACCTTTAAAATTAATGGCTCCGCAGGTAGGATTCGAACCTACGACCGCTCGGTTAACAGCCGAGTGCTCTACCACTGAGCTACTGCGGAATAATAGCATTTCTTTTCTCAATAGTTATCCTTCGCCGACTGTCCTCATCTCAGGACGCTTATTCAAGAAGCGGCTCGATGAGTACAACTCGCAGTAAATCCGGAGATGATATCGCTCGTTGCTCTACCACTGAGCTACTGCGGAATAACTTTATTTTTTCGTGCTGTTGTCTTGTCGACTCTTACTATTATAGGGAGGTGCCTATTAAAAGTCAAGGGTGTTTTTAAGAAGTTTTTCATTTCTTTTATTAAAGCATTCAAAGCTTTATTCTAAAGTCATTTCCTTTACTTTTATCAGCTTTCCTCGGCATTTTCCACACACGTATTTTGAGGTGTTTATAGATCTTTTGCGGCGATAGGTCAACTTACATTCGCTGCACTGATAATAAATGAATTTCTGTTTCGCTCTTCTTTTCTTCTCTTCCGGCAGCACTGAACAAAATCTCGGGGCATCTACCTTCTTTAATAAATCTCTAAAGTCTTTGTCGCGATGCTTGTATCCTTTTCCTTCTATATGAAGGTGGTAATGCACCAGCTCATGTTTAATAATCCCCACGAGTTCTGCTTCACCCAGCTGCTCAAAATACTTTTTATTGATTTCGATGTTATGGCTGTTCAGCATATAGCGTCCGCCGGTTGTCCGGAGTCTGGGATTGAAGAACGCTTTATGCCTGAATGGTTTCTGGAAGTATTCATCGGAAATCATCACGACAAGATTGTGTAATTCTTGATCAGTCATCTGCAAAACGCCTGCCTTTTAAAGAAACATGACAACCTATTATAGCATATATTAATGTTACCTTTTAACGTATTATCTTAAGGAGGTATTGCTCTATGCCTGTCTGGTTTCAAAATCAAATGAAACGAGCCTTCTATGAGAAAAACAGATATCAAATCAAACTTCTAAACCAGTGTTGGTACTTTTATAGAAATAAACAGGGGTTAAATGATTAAAAGACTGCAGGCA
>NZ_JBIQOE010000253.1:0-3283 GCF_047739415.1 Mesobacillus sp.
CCCTCAACCCCTTGTCCCGCTTACCTTCAATCCCCTTTTCTCTCTCAAACCTTACCTCTATTCTGTAATTCAAGTTCTCCCCTCAAAACAACCTCTTCGGGCTAAAAGGTCGTAGAAAAACAAGAAAGTAGGACAGGGGAAATGTAATTAAGTTCTTCCATAGTAGGAGTAAGATTTAAGGTGAAAAGAATGTGATCAAGTGTTTTTTCAGGCTTTTCTTTCCGCTTATTTAAACACTTTTCCCATTTTTGTTTATAACCTGTTGATATCTAATACTTCATCCCTCTTTCCTGTTCTTTATTCACACCTTATCCCCACTTTTACAAACAAATAGAATTTTACCTTTTGACTTTTTCTGCGTACTACCCGTAGTTAAAAGGTACTTCTTAATCTTTCCTTTATTAATCTCAGGAAACCTTCTCATACTTCACTTCACACCTTCATCCTTACTATCCTTTACTAACAACTACTCAAACGCTATATTAGATCGAAGGTCTTTATATATAAGCATAAAAAAAGAACCAAGAAATCGTACCAACGGTACGTTTCCCGATTCTTCTGGAGTTTACATATACATAGTTGCTCCCGCTTTCTCCCCTGTTCAGATACCAACTTAATTACAGCAGGTACGAACTTGAATTACATGGGGAAGAACTTAATTGCGAAGAGACAATGGCTTTTTGGTCCTTTATGATCATTATTCAACGGTTACTGATTTGGCAAGATTGCGCGGTTTGTCAACATCGCAGCCTCTGTGAAGCGCTGCGTAGTAAGCAATCAATTGCAGTGGAATCACTGAAATAAGCGGAGTGAGCACTTCATGGACTTTTGGAATGACAAAGCTGTCTTCATCCATATTTAATCCCTTCATGGAAATGATGCAAGGGTTTGCTCCTCGTGCTGCCACCTCTTTGACATTCCCACGGATGCTTAAATTAACACTCTCCTGGGTTGCCAGGGCAATGATTGGTGTGCCCTCTTCAATTAATGCAATGGTTCCATGTTTTAATTCGCCGCCGGCAAATCCTTCAGCCTGGATATAAGAAATTTCCTTCAGCTTCAGGGCTCCTTCCATTCCGACAAAATAGTCGACACCTCGGCCTATGAAGAAGCAATTAGGCGTTACAGACAAGAACTCCCTGGCGATTTGTTCAAAAATTTCCTTGGAATCACACAGGACTTCCATGGCATTCGCGATGATCCCAAACTCTCTTAAAAGCTCAAACTCGACCGGAATATTACGGCTTTGAGCGGACACTTCGGCCAATATGGCCAGAACAGCAAGCTGTGCTGTATAAGCTTTGGAAGAAGCTACAGCAATTTCAGGTCCTGCATGCAGGAGTAAAGTATAATCCGCTTCGCGTGAAAGCGTTGATCCAGCGACATTGGTTATGGTCAACGCAGGATAACCCAATTCTTTCACTTTTACAAGCACAGCGCGGCTGTCTGCTGTTTCCCCGCTTTGAGAAATAAAGATGAACAACGGCTTTGCAGACAGCAAAGGCATATTATAGACAAATTCACTGGCAATATGGACTTCAACCGGCTTTTTAGCGATTGTCTCAATGAATTGCTTCCCTACCAGTCCGGCATGGTACGATGTCCCCGCAGCAATAATGTAAATCCGATCCGAATCGTTCACTGCCTTAACAATGTTCGGTTCAATCGTTAATCGTCCCTCTTCATTTTGATAGGTCTGGATAATCTTCCTCATCACGAGCGGCTGTTCATCAATTTCCTTTAACATGTAATGTGGATAGGTGCCTTTTTCGATATCAGTTGCATCGATTTCCGCCAGATAAGATTCACGTTCAATTCTTTCTCCATTACGGTCTTGAATAAGCACTTGATCAGCTTTTACGATGACCACTTCTTTATCCATGATTTCCACATATCTATTCGTGACTTGGATCATCGCCATGGCATCGCTGGCTACAACATTGAAGTCATCACCTAATCCTACGAGTAACGGGCTTTTATTCTTTGCGACATATATCGTTTCATTATCCTCGTTATCTATCAATGCAATCGCATAGGAACCTTGAAGCAGATCAAGTGTTTTCTGGAAGGCTGCTAAAACCTTCTGTCCTTCCGAAACAAATCGTTCCATCAACTGCACAATCACTTCGGTATCCGTTTCGCTGGCAAAAGGGACATCACTCAAATACTCACGCTTCAACAAATGGTAATTCTCAATGACTCCATTATGAACGAGTGTAAAATGGCCATCAGCACTTTGATGAGGATGTGAATTCACTTTACTCGGCACACCATGTGTTGCCCAGCGTGTATGGCCAATCCCCATAAAAGCCTTAATATTCCCATCTACAATCGCTCTTAAGTCAGCAATCCTGCCTTTTTCCTTAAAGACATGAACACCATTGTCATTCCTGACAGCAATGCCCGCAGAGTCATATCCACGATATTCAAGCTTTTCAAGACCCTTCAATAAAATTTCCTTCGTATCTTTATTTCCGATATATCCAACAATTCCGCACATATTAGTATCCTCCATTGAAGGAACAGAAACGCTTTTAAGGGCTTTTCTGCCCCTGAAATTTTTCGCATATCCTTCTCTTTGTCCAAAGGGTTGCCCCCCTGTTTTAAAGAAGAAATTTCGGCTGTGCGAACCAACCGAGAGGTATCCGCCGAAAGTTCGATAAACCTCTTCCTCGTCAACTAACCCACAACCAGGGTTAGTCCAGGCGCTTTCACTTACAGTAATCTTCACAGTCCACCTTTCTATATTTGAAGTTAAAAGAACAACTTAATACTACCTGATGGCAAGATTTCCTACAATGCAGTTCATTAATTCGTCAATTTTCATTATTCCTGGCACAACCACTATAGAGTATTCTCATCATAAAAAAGGTTTCCACCTAATGGACGGCTTTGCCGCCCCTCGAGACAGAGGGACTGTTCGGGACACAGGGACGGTTCTGCTGTCGCACAAAATTGCATATCCCCGAGACACTGGATCCATCCCCATATCTCTTTAAATGATAAACATGCCTGACAGAGATCACTTTTCCCGTTCAGGCTGTTTTTAATATTTTTTGTATAACACATGTTTTTTCTCCTAATAATATTTTTATTATCGGTGTCTTTTCATGAAAGGGGTGTATTCTATGAAGGACCGGACATTATTAAACCTATTTACTTTAGCTGGCGTTATCGGAAGTTTATTTTTTTTATTGCGAAGAAAAGGTGATACAAAAGACTGGTTTCTCATTTTTTTCATTAAAACTTTAGTATCCACGATCATCGATGGTCCTATAATAAA
>NZ_JBIQOE010000254.1:0-2353 GCF_047739415.1 Mesobacillus sp.
AATGTTCCCGCCAGTATCATAATCAATGATATTTTGCAGGAGATTGGATAGGACTTGCTTTAAACCGTCTTCATGGCCAAAAATGGGTGCATGTTCTAAATGCTGATTGACTGTTTCAAATTTGTTCGATAACTTTAGCTGGAAGGCTGCAAGTGATTCTGCCATGACTTCTTTTATATCAGTTACTTCAAACTGTTTCTCAAGAAAGTAAACCTCTTTATTCCATGCGTCAAGCTCAGATATCAGGTCGACAATCCGCGTAATCCGCCTGGATTCCTCCAAAAGAGAGCCAAACAGCTCACGGTCACCCGCCAATACTCCGTTATGTAGGGCTTCAAGATAGCCGTTGATATTCGTTAACGGTGTCCTCAACTCATGGGCGATGTCTCGCAACATTTCTTCCCGTCTTGTCTGTACAGCAGAAAGAGTTTCTGCCATCGCATTGAAATTGGTTACAAGTTCACCCAATTCACCGCTTGCAGTGACATCAATCTTTGAAGGAATCTTGCCTTCTTTTATGTGGTTGGCGGCAACTGCCATTGTCTTAACCGGCTGCACAATCCGCTTTACTGAAAAATAATGCAAAAGCCCCGCAATGACAAATGCTATGACGCTAACCTTGACTAGGAAAGAATTCAAAGTATCAACCAGCTGTGTCCCAGTCACCTGCTGGTTATTGACTAGGAAGCAGGCGTAATCTTTCACGGATATACCTGCTAGCATGATGACAAGCAGGATGACGACGCTGTTGACTGCCACAAGCTTAGATAGTAACAAATTCGCCATGCTTTTAATTCGCCGCAAATTTATACCCCATTCCTCTTACTGTCTGGATATAATCCTTGGGCGTTTTTCCTTTGATTTTTTCCCGGAGATTCTTGATATGGACGTCAATCGTCCGCTCAGTAACGGCTTTTTCATTGTTTTCATAAATGGTGTCTAATATTTGTGTCCTTGATAGGATCTGACCCGGATGCTGCATGAACATATGAAGCAGCCTGAACTCAAAGTTGGTCAAATCGAGTGGTTCGCCGTCGACCATTGCATGGCCTTTAGCAGGTTTAATGGTTAGTCCTGTAAAGGTCAGTTTCCCGCATCGGCTTGCCGTCCTTCTCAGTACTGCCTCAATCCTGACCATCAGCTCAGCAGGGCTGAAAGGTTTTACGACATAGTCATCGGCTCCAAGCTTAAAACCTTCAATCCTGCTTTTTTCAGAAGCCTTTGCGGTCAGCATAATGACTGGCATCATGCTTTCCAGGTCATTGCGAAGCCAGCGGCAAATCTCCTCACCGTTCTTGCCGGGGAGCATCAGGTCAAGTATAAGGATGCATGGATCATATTTTTCAATCATTTCCTGGGCGAGAATACCGTTGTCAGCCTCCAGCACCTCATAGCCTTCATTAGTCAAATAGATCTTAACAAGTGTGCGAATTTTAGGGTCATCTTCAACAACCAGTACACTTTTGCCAATCAGTTCTTTGTTCACAGCTTAGGTCACTCCTTAACACTGCCTTGCATCTCTTTAAAAAAAGCTATACATCAGGGTTCTTAAACTCCGAATAAGCTGTAAGCAGACAGCCAGGCACTGATTTTCTGCATCTGCCCGGAAAGGACAAGGAAGCCCATTCCTACCATTATCATACCATTCACGAGTGCAAGCTTAGAAAGATATTTGTTGATCTTCTTGATTGCCTTTAATGAAAAAGAAATGACAAAAGATATGATAAGGAAAGGAACTGCCATTCCAAGAGAATAAGAAGTCAGCAAGTACATTCCCTGGTATAGCGTATCGGAAGAACTCGCCAACAGCAGGATGGAGGAGAGTGCAAGTCCGACACAAGGAGACCATCCGCTGGCAAACGCCATTCCAAGGAACACTGAACTGAATGCGCCTTTCGATTTTGTTTCAGATTGAACTTTCTTTTCCATCATTAGAAATTTGATATTCAGCAATCCGGCCATCTGCAGGCCGAAAATGATGATCAGCAAACCAGCAATTTGCATCACAATTGTCCGGTAATTCGCGAAAACTTGTCCTAGGAACGATGCCGAGGCACCCATGACGATAAATATCAAGCTAAAACCGACAATGAATCCAAATGACCGGGTAAAAAGGGTTGCACGATCTACAGCAACTTTTGAACCCTCAATTTTCCCGCCGGTCAAATGTGTTATGTAAGCAGGGAGAAGAGGGAACACGCATGGTGAGAAAAATGATAAAATTCCAGCAGTAAACGCAAAAAGTAATCCGATTTCTGTCATTATAATTAGTCACTCCTTTTCTGTTATCTATATTGTGATGTTTTTGTTAAGGGTTAATTAAGAGTGTTTAAAAATATACCCCAGTAAGTAT
>NZ_JBIQOE010000255.1:0-20758 GCF_047739415.1 Mesobacillus sp.
CATGGTATGCGTTGGACAACCCTGAGGGGACTTAAAAAATTGTCGATGCAGGCGATGCTTACTTTCGCTGCCTTGAATTTGAAGAAGATGGCCAACTGGACTTGGAGAAGTCCAGAAATGGCCTAAAAGTATAGCGGAAAAAGTCTATATTCTTTGAAATATTAGCTGAAATCCAAAAAGGGGTTCGGAATGAAAACATTCCGAACCCCTTTTGTCTACAAACTGGGACCCTCACTAATGAGGGTCCTTTTTGTTGTTTTCAATAAAAGTCTAAAACTATTGTTTATATAATATTTAAATAAAAAATTTCCTATTGTCCTCAACAATAGTACGTGTTAATATCAGAATATTAAAAATAATATAAAAATTATTACAAAAGGGGGAAAGTCGGCTATTTCATTCACCAAGACGATACATACATTTTCGTGAATTTGGGGAGGTCAAAGGATGAAGAAGAGTCTGGCAGTTTTATTAAGCAGTGCGATGCTGATGCTTGCAGCTTGCGGCGGAGGCAGTAATCAGGCGAGTGGAGACAAGAAAGAAAAGATGGTTAAAATCGGAATTACCCAGATTGTTGAGCACCCATCTTTGGATGCGACAAGAGAGGGCTTTATTGCTGCTCTGAAGGATGCAGGCTATGAAGAAGGCAAGAATCTCAAGCTGGATTACCAGAATGCACAGGGTGACATGAATAACAATGCATCGATTGCCCAAAAGCTGGTTTCGGATAAGAATGATCTTATTTTAGCGATTGCGACACCTAGTGCCCAGGCGGCAGTCCAAGCGACGAAGGATATACCGATTCTGTTCTCTGCAATTACCGATCCAGTCTCTGCGGAACTTGTACAAAGTTTTGAAGAGCCCGGCGGAAATGCGACTGGAACATCTGATACTCATCCAGATGCCATCAAGAATACAATTGCTTCGATCAAAAAATTCATCCCTGATGCGAAAAAGGTCGGTATCATTTATAACAATGGTGAGCCGAACTCTGTCATAAATGTGAAAAATGCAAAGGAAGCGATTAAGGAAGCAGGGCTAGAAGCGGTGGAAACAACCATATCCACGAGCTCTGAAGTTAAGCAGGCGGCTGAATCGATGGTCGGCCGTGTTGACGTACTGTATATACCAAAGGATAACACTGTTGTGGCTGCGCTTGAATCTGTCATCGCGGTAGGAAATGACAAGGACATCCCAATCTTTTCCGGTGATGGGGATTCGGTAAAACGCGGAACGTTTGCCTCCTATGGATTTGATTATCACGACTTGGGTTACACGACTGGTAAAATGGCCGTAGAGATCCTTAAGGGTAAAAAGCCGAGCGAAATACCTGTCGGATTTCCTGAAAACCTGGAACTAATCGTTAATAAGAATGCAGCTAAAGAGGAAGGAATTACCCTGACTGAGGATTTGCTCAAGGACGCAAAGATTGTTGGAGAGTAGGGGGAGGCCTGTCAGATTTTTGGCAGGCTTTCTTTTTTAACAAGACAAGAAAGTGTGAATTTTCACTTCGAGAAAGCTCCTGCGCTTATCAGGGCTGAACAAGGTGCTTGCGCTTTTCTTACAAGGATGTTACTACATCGATTGTTATTTTTATCCGAAAAATATGCGTAGCTCTTTTCGAGGTGGCATTCAAACTTTGAATTCTGCAGGCTAGGTTCGCGAAAAGGGGCATAGCTGATGAGATAATACCATTTTCCCAATCGAAATAAGTCAAATTACCCTTCTATTCAAACGAGCAGTTTAATATTTTTTAATGATGTGTGAAAAAAGGAGGAGGGGTATTGGCTTGAGAAGGAGTAAAAGGATTATGTCATTATTGATGGTTTTATTGTTGATGGTACCTGTTGGAGCAAGAGCGGGTAATCTGGGTGGAGGTTCTTCCGGAGTCCCGGGAACATGGTATTTAGGTGCAGAACCGTCTTGGGTTGATCCGGCTAAATCTCCAATTGTATTTGTCCATGGCTATAATAATTCGGCATCTGTCTGGTGGGAAGGCAATGATATGTATCAAACCGCGCTGGCCAATGGTTATCAAACGGCATTCATTGACCTGTATCCGGAGAGGGATATGTGGGATAACGGCGCAATGCTGGCAGGTAAGCTAAAACAAATTTATGAGTATTTCGGTAACAAAAAGCTTGTGGTGGTTGGACATAGTAAAGGCGGGGTCGATACCCAAACAGCGCTCGTCCATTACGGCGCGCATCAGTATGTATCAAATGTAATTACTCTTTCATCACCACATCATGGCACACAGCTTTCGGATCTTGCGCACAGCAGCTCCGCCTGGTGGCTGGCAGCACTGCTTGGAAACAATAATGACGCAACTCGATCACTCCAGACAGGAAACATGAAATATTTCCGCAGCATTACAGACGGAAAGCCTGAGGCAAAATTAAACCGCTACTATACACTCGGCGGTTATAAATGGGGCTCATTCGGCAGTGCATTATATTGGGGCGGACTGTATTTGAGCAGCTACGGCTCCAATGATGGTGTCGTCACAGTTTCAAGTTCCCGTTTGCCCGGCGGAACAATCGTCCGGGAAGGTGCCTGGAACCATACGACCATTCGCGAAGGCTCACATACATTTTCAGTATTCAAGCCATATACAATGTCAGAACAGCCAGCAGTTGCGGGTGCATTTTCAGCAACTGAGAGCATCGTGGCAGAACCCGATACAAACCAGATTGTCAAAGGCGGTAAAGCTGATAAAGCAGTCCAGGAAAGCTTCGTGATTGAAGATGGAGCTGAAAGCTTCCAAATGGCATTCCTCAGTGAAAAGGAGATGGCTTCATTAAAACTGAAGGGACCGGATGGACAGGAGTATAAGGCGGCAAAAATCGAACAGGATAACGGTGACTTCTTTAAAGGAGCCTGGGTCCATACGTTTGATATTGCAAAACCAGAGGCTGGAAAGTGGAAAGTGATAGGTCCAGCGGCGGCATACCTGCTAGTGGTCGGTATTGACAGTCCTCTTAATGTTGAATTGAAAAAGGATAAAAATCAAAGTGTGAAAGCTACCTATAATACAAAGTGGATCAAATTTGACCGAGATGGCCAAAAGAAGCTAAAAGAAGCGGGAAAAGGCTCCAAAGTAGGCAAGGTGCTTGATGGGGATCTCACCGAGCCAGGTGTATACAACCTAACAACAGAAATCACCGGAGTTGACGCTAAAGGTAAGCCTTTTGAAAGGACCATCATTGAATCCATCTACGTTGATGAGAATGGAAAGACTCATAGATAGAGCGGGAATGGATCTTGATGAAAATACCCAAACTCAGGAGATATAGCAGGAGGCGGCTGGAATTTCAGCCGCCTCTGAATTGAAGATGAGGGATGAACATAACCTTATACCTTAGACCAATCTCCTGCTATTACTTCACAGTGTATAAGTCTAATAGCCTAATTTTTACATAAAGTATGGAGTGGCTGGGTGATTGGCCGATATAGAATGTAAGCAGAGTTTGTACACCAGGAGGAGAAAGTAATGCACGTATTGGACTTGATTGCCAGGATCAACAATTGTGTCGAGGAGCTTGATTTTGCTGCCGCAAGAATGTATATGGAAGAGAACATTGATGTCCTGAACGAGAATCGGAGCCGTTTAAAGTCAAATGCGCGGGAATTGCTTGAGTTTTTGACGAAACGCTTGGAAGCTGGGCACCAGCCGCTCACAAGGAAAGACATGGCGATCATCAATACAGTGAATAGCTATGCTTCAAAGTTTGACTTGAGAGGCTTGAAGGTAATCGTCAGGGATCACTCGCTGTTGTTTTTACGGAATGATATCGAAGCATATTTGAATAACGATGCGAAGATCATCCTTGAGGGCATGGGTGCGATTCCGAAGGCTGCAAGTTAAATAGAATTTATATAAAAATTGATGACGGCTTCTCGAGACGAGGCCGTTTTTTATTTCGTGATAAGATGTCACTTCGAAAAATTTCTAGCTCCAGAGGCTCACCAGTTTCATACATGAGCTTGGCTCCTCGATCATCTTGCGAGAAGTGTTAGCTTTGAGCAGCTCGAGCGATTGCGTTTTTTATTTTTATCATGAAACATTCCCCCGACATTTTCCGTCTATCACTAAGTGGTTATATTTTCATGCTGCGTATTACAGGATTTTTACAGAAAATAGCGAATATAGACATATTGAAGTAAAAAAAAGTAATAGTTAGCGTAGATAAATAGATTTTAAGGGGGAAATTTCGGTGGTGAATCAGATGAATCCAACAGTGGAAAGAATTCTAGGAAATATTGATAAGGTTATGACAGGTAAGCGTAATGTGGCGGAGCTAAGCTTGATTGCATTGCTTGCCGGCGGCCATGTGCTGCTTGAGGACGTGCCTGGAGTCGGTAAGACAATGATGGTCCGTGCGCTGGCGAAGTCTGTCAGCGCTCAGTTCAGGAGAATCCAATTCACACCGGACTTATTGCCATCAGATGTGACGGGTGTGTCAATCTATAATCCAAAGGAGATGGAGTTTGAATTCAGGCCGGGCCCGATCATGGGCAATATCATTCTTGCCGATGAAATCAACAGGACGTCCCCAAAGACGCAGTCTGCGCTGCTTGAAGGAATGGAAGAGCATAGTGTGACGGTTGATGGTGTGACCCATTTGCTCGGTAAGCCGTTTTTTGTCATGGCGACACAAAACCCAATTGATTATGAAGGTACGTATCCACTTCCTGAAGCACAGCTTGACCGTTTCCTGTTAAAAATGAAAATGGGCTATCCTGCACTAGATGAGGAAATGGAAGTTTTGAACAGGGCGCAGCGCAACCTTCCGATTGAAGACTTGCAGCCTGTTGTAACACTTGAAGATTTACGTGACCTGCAACAGAGTATTAAAGAAGTGGTAGTTGATGATACGATCAAGCGATATATCGTGGAACTTTCAAATCGGACTCGTGGCCATTCTAGTGTATATCTTGGCGTTAGCCCTCGTGGATCCATCGCCTTGATGAAGGCTGCCCAGGCGTATGCATTTATTTACGGAAGGGATTATGTCATTCCGGATGATGTACAGTACCTGGCTCCATTTGTTTTCGCCCACAGGATCATTTTAAAATCAGAATCCAGGTTCGAGGGGATTACAACCGAGGATGTCGTCAACAGAGTGTTGGCGAGAGTGCCTGTACCGGTCCAGAGGCTCGTGAAGTAATATGAAAAAATATTTCCAAAAGTTCAAAGAAATTTGGAAGCTCATGCTTTTACTTTTATTGATCTTGATCACCTTTTCCTATGCGATGTTCCAGGGAGGTTTTGTCAGCTGGTTCCTGTTTTACAGCTTCTTGCCATTTGCTCTCTATGCTCTGGGTCTCGCTTTTTATTCCATCAAGGATATCAAGGCGGAAAGGGTGTATACGAAACAGGAATATAATGCTGGCGAGAAGTTCAAAGCCAGTATCGTGCTTGAAAGGAATGTGGCATTCCCGCTGTTTTATGCGATCGGGGAAGAAGAGGTCGGTGATACACTGTCGGGGAACAGGGATTTGCAAAAGGCGAAAACGATGTTGTTTCCTGGATTCAACCGGGTATTCGGCTTCGACTATTCCATTGAAAATCTTCCTCGGGGTGAGCATACATTAATGGGCATTAAGTTAAAAACTGGGGATCCGCTCGGATTAATTGAAAAAGAAAAGATATTGCCAGTTGAAAACAAGATTCTGGTTTATCCTGCTTATCAGGATATGGTTTATAGGCCGGTTGCCCATCATTTTGACCAGGGGATGACCGCCTCGAAGGAGCGTGTCCAGCGTGATACGTCGATGGCAATTGGTGTTCGTGAGTACCAGCCGGGAGACCGTTTTTCTTGGATCAACTGGAAAGCGACAGCAAGGCGGAATGACATTATGACGAAGGAATTTGAACAGAGGCAGTCACATGATGTGGTCATTTTAATGGATTGCGCCCCTGAACCGCGTTTTGAAGTCATCGTTTCTTTCACAGCTTCAGTAATCAGGTCAATTTTACGAAAAGGCGCACAGGTGGGCTTATTGACATTAAGCGCTGAGCGTAAGGCCTTTCCGGCACGTGGCGGGGACGCCCACCAGCAACAGCTTCTCCATCACCTTGCGAAAATCCAGGATGGGAGTCCAGTTTCGTTTGACCGGGTTCTTGAGGCAGAGAGCTTTTTAGCGCAGCAGAACAATTCAATCATGCTGGTAACCGCCCAACTGACGAAAGAGTTAATTGAAAAAGCTGCCTTCTATAATCAAAGAAACGCATCAGTGAGCATTTTCTTGATCAAAAATGGCCAGGAATCCCCGACAAAAACGGAGAAAAATTTAAGAGCCTCGGCAAATGCCAGGGGAATCCGGCTTGTCATGGTACATGACGGCCAGTTCGCGGAAGCCTTCTCGGAGGTGAATAGAGGTTGAAGATCGATAAACCCCAAAAAGATGTCACTTTCTTTTTACTATATGTTTTCAGTTTTTTACTGCTGTGGGAGTGGCTGCGGCCATTGGAGGAGTTGACTGATACTGGCCATTTAGGTGTTTTTCTTGGTTTTTTGTTTGTCTCACTGATGATGTCCTACTTCAATATGCCAATCTTGCCGTCTGCTCTCATAAAAGTCATCATCATCCTTTATTCCATTCACTTTATGTATTATGAAGGAACATTCTTCAGTCTGGAATGGTTTGGGCAACTGATCAATGAGGCATTCGCCAATTCAGTGGTTATCATGAATGCTGAATGGACTGAAATTTCGAATGTATTCAGGACATTGTTGTTCTTTACCTTGCTTTGGCTGATGGCATACTTGATACAATATTGGCTGATTAACAGGAAACAAATTTTCGTATTTTTCTTCATGACGCTCGTTTATATTACGGTGCTGGATACCTTCAGTCCTTATGAAGCGGATGGGGCTATTGTCCGGACAGTCATAGCGGGTTTTGCTGTGATGGGGATGTTAGCCTATTACCGGATTGCTGATAAGGAAGTAGTGAAGAAAAACCTCGAAAGTGCGAAAAAATGGATGATACCTCTTGTCGCTATGATCGTCTTGAGTGTTGGGATTGGCTATGCAGCTCCAAAGGCTGATCCGATCTGGCCGGACCCTGTCCCGTTCATTACTTCGTATAATGAGGATTCAGGGGATGGCAAGGGTGGCGTAAAAAAAGTCGGCTACGGAACGGATGATTCAGCTCTTGGCGGACCGTTCATCGGAGACGACCGGGTCGTTTTTGCTGCTGAAGCTGATGGTCGTCATTACTGGCGGATTGAGACGAAAGACGTCTATACGGGGAAAGGGTGGGTTGTAGACACCGATGATGCCATGCCGGTGGAATTCTTGCCTGAGCAGACCATCCCGATGCAGCCTTTTGAAGAGGAAGTCAAAACGGAACAGCGAACAAGCAGGGTCATCCCGAAAATAGGCTACCCGCACCTTGTTTATCCGCTGGGAGTGACACAAGTGAAGGCATCTGCGGGATACTCTTCCCTTCAATTCATGCTCGATCCCGCAACCGAAAAGATCACGTCGCTTCCTGATGGCCAATCAGGCTCTTTCGGACCATACACGCTGACTTTTGACCACCCGGTGTACAGTGTAGAAAAGCTTAAGGCAGCCGGACCTGAAGAGCTGGCAGCAGATTTTGCCTTTCTCTCTAAATACACACAGGTACCTGAAGCTCTTCCAGAGCGGGTAGTTGAGCTTGCTGAGGAAATTACTAAAAATAAAGCGACCTGGCTTGAAAAAGCCCAGGCGATTGAAAAATATTTCCGTTCGAACGAATTTGTCTATGATCAATCAAATGTGGCGGTCCCGGGTGAGGATCAAGACTATGTCGACCAATTCCTGTTTGAAACACAGCGGGGCTACTGCGACAATTTTTCGACGTCAATGGTTGTCATGATGCGTTCCATCGGCATCCCAGCGCGCTGGGTAAAAGGCTATACCGAAGGGGAATATATTGATACGCTTGGGAATGGCCGCCGGCTTTATGAGGTCACAAACAACAATGCCCACTCCTGGGTAGAGGGTTATTTCCCTGGTGTTGGCTGGGTTCCATTTGAGCCGACGCAAGGTTTTTCAAATAACGTTCAATTTGAGTATGACAATAAAGATGACTCACAAACCCAGACGGGTCAAGAAGAAGAGGAAAATTCAACACCTGCTGCTCCTAAAAAACCGGAACTGCCAGAAGAGCAGGCACAGGTTGACAAGCCAAAGGTTTCTTTTTCCGAAGGCCTGAAAAACGCTGGTGCCTTCCTGAAGGATAACATGCAGAAGATTTTCCTGACATTACTCGTATTGGCTGTGTTCGCTGCGATCATGTATAGATTGAGGGGGAGATGGCTTCCTGTCCTGTATATCCTTCTCTACAAGTACAAAAAGCAAAACAAGTACATGGAGAAAGCCTATATTGCCTTATTGATGCAGCTGGAAAGATACGGACTGAAGAGAGAGAAAGGCCAAACACTGCGCGACTATGCCAATTATGTGGACTCATTCTTCTCGACAAACGAGATGCGCTGGCTGACAGAAAAGTATGAAGAGTATTTATACCGTGGTGATAAGGATGAAGCCATGTGGCAGGATGCGAAAAAGTATTGGGAGTTCATGATTCGGAAAGTTAGTGCTTGACCGTTAAAATATTATACTGATACAATGTTTGCAACTATATAAGAATCAACCTTCATATATCCTCGATAATATGGTTCGAAAGTATCTACCAAATCACCGGAAATGATTTGACTATGAAGGCAGGTTTCTTTTTGTTCGCAACGGGCTGGATTCCTGCTTTCCTTTTATTTGAGGCGGCAGGATTCTGGCTTTTTTTAATGGAGAAAAACGTGGAAAGAAGCCATACTAAATACATACTGTACCTGTTACGTATTTTCCGCGTTTCTATTTTATAATGAGGTGACTTTATGAAAACCGAGCTGCAAGACCAGGAAAAGATTATTGTATTAGATTTTGGCAGCCAGTATAACCAGCTGATCACAAGACGGATCAGGGAATTTGGCGTCTACAGCGAGCTTCATCCACACACGATTACGGCAGCTGAAATCAAGGAGATGAATCCAAAGGGAATCATTTTCTCCGGAGGGCCGAACTCTGTCTATGATGAGGGAGCCTTTCGCTGTGATGAGGAAATTTTTGAGCTGGGCCTGCCGATTTTAGGCATCTGCTACGGAATGCAGCTGATGACGATGCACTTCGGCGGAAAGGTCGAGAAGGCGAAGAACCGTGAATACGGAAAAGCTTTGCTGACTCTGCATAACCAGAACAGATTATTTGAGGGAACACCGGGAGAACAGATTGTCTGGATGAGCCATGGAGACCTTGTGACGATGTCCCCTCCGGGATTCACGGTAGACGGCATCAACCCTTCCTGTCCGATCGCGGCCATGAGTGATGAAAGCCGCAAACTATACGCGGTTCAATTCCATCCAGAAGTACGCCATTCGATTTACGGAAATGACCTTTTGAAAAACTTCGTCTTCAAAGTATGTGAATGCGAAGGCAACTGGTCGATGGAAAACTTCATCGAAATCGAGATCGAGAAAATTCGCCAGCAGGTTGGTGACAAGAAAGTCCTTTGTGCGCTTAGCGGGGGAGTAGATTCCTCTGTTGTTGCAGTTTTAATCCACAGGGCGATTGGCGACCAGCTGACTTGCATCTTCGTTGATCACGGATTATTGCGTAAAGATGAAGCGGAAGGCGTCATGAAAACTTTAGCTGATGGCTTCAATATGAATGTGATAAAAGTCGATGCGAAGGACCGGTTCCTCAGCAAGCTGGAGGGAGTTTCCGATCCAGAGCAGAAGCGGAAAATCATTGGCAATGAGTTCATCTATGTGTTTGATGATGAGGCAGAAAAGCTGGAAGGCATTGAGTTCCTGGCACAGGGAACATTGTATACTGATATTATCGAAAGCGGTACGGCGACCGCGCAGACAATTAAGTCTCACCACAATGTCGGCGGCCTGCCTGAGGATATGCTGTTCAAATTGATCGAGCCATTGAATACTTTGTTCAAGGATGAAGTCCGTGCCCTTGGCACTGAGCTTGGCATGCCTGATGAAATTGTCTGGCGCCAGCCATTCCCGGGCCCTGGACTTGGCATTCGTGTCCTTGGTGCAATATCGGAAGAGAAACTAGAGATTGTTCGGGAATCAGATGCGATCCTCCGTGATGAAATCAAGAAAGCCGGACTCGATCGTGAAATCTGGCAGTACTTCACCGTCCTGCCTGATATCCGCAGCGTCGGTGTCATGGGTGATGCAAGGACTTATGATTACACAATCGGGATCCGTGCGGTAACTTCAATCGATGGAATGACATCAGACTGGGCAAGGATTCCTTGGGATGTTCTCGAGATCATATCCACCAGGATCGTCAATGAAGTGGATCATGTTAACCGCGTCGTTTACGATATCACAAGCAAACCACCTGCAACCATTGAATGGGAGTAAAATACGAACGTTTTAAAAACGAACATGAAAAATGTTCGTTTTTTATTGACGAAGGACAAAAGTCCTGATAGAATGAAACTGAACTTAATAATTTGTCATAATTCGTCGTATAATCTTGGGGATATGGCCCAAAAGTTTCTACCGAGCTACCGTAAATGGCTTGACTACGAGGTAATAAAATTCATGGCTGGCAATCTATAATCTATTGTCGCCTGGATTTTCTTGTATTGCCTGCAGTCAACGCCCCGGTATCCCGTGGCGTTTTCTTTTTGGCCTTATTTCCTGAATTCAGGGGGAAAGAAAAAATGAAGAAATATTTTGAGTTTGAGAAGCTTGGCACGAACTACCGCCGCGAATTTATTGGCGGGATGACCACATTCCTTGCCATGGCGTACATCCTTATTGTTAACCCGAATATACTCACGCTTGCAGACATTCAGGACCTGCCGGATTCATTGAGGATGGATGCCGGTGCTGTCTTCGTCGCGACAGCTCTTGCTGCAGCAGTCGGCTCCATCATCATGGGCTTGATAGGTAAGTACCCGATTGCCCTTGCTCCTGGAATGGGCTTGAACGCATTCTTCGCTTACACAGTTGTTCTGAGCCATGGAGCACCTTGGCAGCATGCATTAGCAGCAGTCTTCATTTCCAGCGTGTTCTTCCTGATCCTCACCATTTCTGGCTGGCGGGAAAAACTGATCAATGCCATCCCGGTTGAACTCAAGCATGCAGTCGGTGCGGGTATCGGTTTGTTCATCACGTTCATCGGTCTAAAAAATGCAGGTATCATCGTCGATAATCCAGCAACGCTTGTAGGCCTTGGAGATTTGACAAACAGCAATACATTGCTTGCGCTGTTTGGTTTATTGATTACAGTCATCATGTTGACAAGAGGAATTCACGGTGCGGTATTCTTCGGGATCATCATCTCTGTCATTGTTGGTATGATCTTCAATCTTATTGATACACCTGAAAAAGTAGTCGGAGCAGTACCAAGCGTCGCGCCAACCTTTGGAGCAGTTTTCAGCGCTTTCGGTGATCCATCTTTCTATACAGCAACCATGCTCGGGATCATCCTGACATTCCTGTTCGTTGATTTCTTTGATAACGCCGGTACACTTGTGGCGGTTGCTAACCAGGCAGGTCTAATGAAGGATAACAAGCTTCCGCGCGCCGGCCGCGCATTGTTTGCTGATTCAATCGCATCACTTGTTGGATCGATCTTCGGTACGTCAACAACTACTTCCTATATTGAATCATCTGCTGGTGTAGCTTCTGGAGCCAGAAGTGGATTTGCGTCACTGGTAACGGCGGGATTCTTCCTGTTATCACTGTTCTTTTTCCCGCTGCTCTCAGTCGTTACCTCTGCTGTAACAGCGCCAGCATTGATTATCGTTGGGGTCCTGATGGTCTCTTCTCTTGGTAAAATTGAATGGGGCCGATTTGAAATCGCCGTTCCATCATTCCTGACAATGATCGCAATGCCGCTTTCATCCAGCATCGCAACAGGAATTGCAGCAGGGTTCATCTTTTACCCAATTACGATGATCGTAAAAGGGAAGTCAAAAGAAGTACATCCGATTATGTATCTGTTCTTTGTGATTTTCGTGCTTTACTTTGTATTTTTAACAGAATAGTTGTGTGGGTCCAGCCTGTCCGGCTGGATCTTTTTTTGCCAAAAATTGAGGTTGGTATGAACAACGCTTCGGATTGACTTATAAATCTCCCTTATATACGATATTTCTATAGAACAAGCTGAAACGGGGATACAGGATGGACCAAATTGTAGTGAAAAAAGGGTTGAACAATAATGTCATGATAGCGGACCACCCTGGATTCGGGGAAGTCATCCTGATCGGCAAAGGAATCGGCTTCAATCGGAAAAAGGGAGATTTGATCGAAGAGGGGCAGGCAGAGAAAATGTTTGTCCTTAAGGATGAAAGAGAGCAGGCAAACTACATTAAGTTATTGCCGTTCGTCGAGAACGATCTGCACGAGGCAATCATATCTTCTATTGAGTTGATCAAAAAGAGAGCAGCTAGCCAATTGAATGAACACATCCATGTAGCATTGACGGATCACTTGATGTTCGCTGCGAACCGAATTGCAAATGGGCTGGATTTTAAAAATCCATTTTTAGTCGAAACCAAGACTCTGTACCCAACTGAATTCCAGATCGCACAAGAGGTTGTTCAGCTCCTTAAGGATAAATCAGGAATTGAATTTCCGGATGGTGAAATAGGCTTCATCGCCCTTCATATCCACAGCGCGGTAATGAATCGTAACCTCTCTGATGTGAACAGACACTCACAGCTTGTGACAAAATTGGTACAAATGATTGAAGAGAACCTGGATATCGAAATCGACAAAGAGGGGATTGACTACACTAGACTCGTGCGCCACATACGGTTCACGATCGAAAGGGTCAATAATGGGGAAACAGTAGAAGAACCAGAAAAATTTGCAACCCTCTTGAAAGAAGAATATCCAGTGTGCTACAATCTTTCGTGGAAACTCATTAAAGTGATGCAGCAGACCTTGAAAAAACAAGTATGCGATGCTGAAGCCGTCTATCTGACAATGCATTTGCAAAGGCTTCAGAAAAAAGTTAAATAAGTTATTATTTTTTACGTGTTACTGATTCGATCAGGCATGAGTAAAGAATGTAATTGAAATGGAGTTTTATGGGTACTATATCCGTATGCTTCTTTTCGCTACATCTTTCTCATGCCTTTTTTTATTTGTTTTTTTAATGTTTGTAACCGCTTTAGGAGAAAAAATCACAGGAGGTATTCCAATGTTTAAGAAAGCTTTTGGTGTATTACAAAAAGTAGGTAAAGCGCTCATGCTTCCAGTTGCACTATTGCCAGCTGCAGGTATCCTGCTTGCTCTAGGTGCGGCGCTTAGAAACCCTGCTTTGTTGGAGCTTGCTCCATTTTTAGATAATAGCGGCGTCGATATGGTAGCTGCAGTTATGCAGAAAGCCGGTGACGTTGTCTTCGGAAACCTGCCGCTCTTGTTCGCGGTTGGTGTAGCTGTTGGTTTGGCTGGCGGTGAAGGTGTTGCCGGTCTTGCAGCGATTATCGGGTACTTGATCATGAATGTAACAATGGGTACTGTTTTAGGAATTACGCCTGAAGATGTTAACGGACTAAACTTCGCTAATATCCTTGGAATTCCTACTCTTCAGACAGGGGTGTTCGGGGGTATCATCGTAGGTATCATTGCGGCAGCTCTTTACAACAAATTTTACGAAATTGAATTGCCGTCTTACCTTGGGTTCTTCGCGGGTAAGCGATTCGTTCCAATCATTACAGCAGGAACTGCAATTCTACTTGGTCTGGCAATGCTAGTTATCTGGCCGCCAATCCAAAGCGGCTTGAATGCTTTCTCACAAAACATGGTTCACGCTAATTTGACACTGTCAGCATTTATCTTTGGTGTGGTTGAACGTTCATTGATTCCTTTTGGACTGCATCACATCTTCTATTCACCATTCTGGTATGAATTCGGTCAATATACTACTTTGGCTGGCGATGTTGTCCGCGGTGACCAGCGTATCTTCATGGCTGAGATTGCGGATAATGTGCAAGATTTGACTGCAGGTACATTCATGACTGGTAAATTCCCATTCATGATGTTCGGCCTTCCTGCTGCTGCATTGGCTATCTATCACGAAGCACGTCCTGAAAGAAAAGTGGTTGTCGGTGGTTTGATGGTATCTGCAGCTTTGACTTCATTCTTAACAGGTATCACAGAACCACTTGAATTCTCATTCTTATTCGTGGCGCCGGTACTATTTGGAGTACACGCAATCTTTGCAGGACTATCTTTCATGACTATGCACCTTTTAGATGTAAAAATCGGTATGACATTCTCTGGTGGTCTTATTGACTACATTCTGTTCGGTCTAATCAACCCACAGACAAATGCATGGATTGTCATTCCGGTTGGTTTAGTTTTCGCGGTAATTTACTACTTTGGTTTCCGATTCGCAATCCGCAAATTCAACTTGATGACTCCAGGCCGCGAAGCAGTGGAAGAGGATCAGGAAGAAGGCGGAGCCAAGGGGCAAGCTGGCGACCTTCCGTATGAAGTACTTGATGCAATGGGTGGTCAAGAAAACATCGCTCATCTTGATGCGTGTATCACACGACTTCGTGTATCTGTAAATGACATTAACAACGTCGATAAAGATCGCCTGAAAAAGCTAGGTGCTGCCGGAGTACTTGAAGTCGGTAACAACATCCAGGCAATCTTTGGACCTCGCTCGGAAACAATCAAGGGACAAATGAAAGATATCATGAGCGGCAAGAGACCGCGTCCGGTTGAAACAAACCAGGCAACAGAGGTTGAACAACAAATTGAAGAGGTAAATCCAGAAGCGTTGCAGACGCACCATGATGCAGATTCTAATGCAGATGTCTTCGTTTCTCCTATTAAAGGTGAAATCCTGCCAATCACAGAAGTGCCTGACCAAGTCTTCTCAGGCAAGATGATGGGCGACGGTTTTGCTATCGTACCAGCTGAAGGTACAGTTGTATCACCGGTAGATGGAAAGATTGTCAATCTGTTCCCAACAAAGCATGCAATCGGAATTCTGTCGGACTCTGGACGGGAAATTCTCATTCATGTTGGTATCGACACAGTTAATTTGAAGGGACAAGGATTCGAAACGCTTGTTTCTGAAAATGACACAGTGAAAAAAGGCCAGCCGCTGTTGAAGGTGGACCTTGATTATATCAAGAAGAACGCAACATCAATCATCACTCCGATCGTTTTCACTAACCTTTCTGAAGGGGAAAGCATTGTCATCAATAAGAAGGGCAATGTGGATGTGAAAGACGAGAATATCATTGCGATTTCTAAATAAGAAGTAATTACAACCAGTCTCCTGTATGGGGGCTGGTTGTTTTAATATAGAGAAGAAAAAAGAACAGTTAAATCATCTCCCAATTTTTACAAGGTTTAAACATGTTGACTCTGGACATGTCCGATGATAGTATATAGAAACAGTCGCGAACAGGTTAACAACATTTTGATGATGAAAAAATAAATCAAAAAAAGCTGTTGACATTCAACGTTGTGATGTGATAAATTATTAAAGTCGCTTCTGAGCGGCGCGCACAATTTGCTCTTTGAAAACTAAACAAACAAGCGTCAACAAACAATAAATTATCATGGCTTCTATTATAGAAGATCATGAGCCAACGTTTTAACTTTATGAGCTAAACTCATACTCTTTCTTGGAGAGTTTGATCCTGGCTCAGGACGAACGCTGGCGGCGTGCCTAATACATGCAAGTCGAGCGGATCTTCATTAGCTTGCTTTTGAAGATCAGCGGCGGACGGGTGAGTAACACGTGGGCAACCTGCCTGTAAGACTGGGATAACTTCGGGAAACCGGAGCTAATACCGGATAATCCTTTCCCTCACATGAGGGAAAGCTGAAAGACGGTTTCGGCTGTCACTTACAGATGGGCCCGCGGCGCATTAGCTAGTTGGTGAGGTAACGGCTCACCAAGGCAACGATGCGTAGCCGACCTGAGAGGGTGATCGGCCACACTGGGACTGAGACACGGCCCAGACTCCTACGGGAGGCAGCAGTAGGGAATCTTCCGCAATGGACGAAAGTCTGACGGAGCAACGCCGCGTGAACGATGAAGGCTTTCGGGTCGTAAAGTTCTGTTGTCAGGGAAGAACAAGTACCGGAGTAACTGCCGGTACCTTGACGGTACCTGACCAGAAAGCCACGGCTAACTACGTGCCAGCAGCCGCGGTAATACGTAGGTGGCAAGCGTTGTCCGGAATTATTGGGCGTAAAGCGCGCGCAGGCGGTTCCTTAAGTCTGATGTGAAAGCCCCCGGCTCAACCGGGGAGGGTCATTGGAAACTGGGGAACTTGAGTGCAGAAGAGGAGAGCGGAATTCCACGTGTAGCGGTGAAATGCGTAGAGATGTGGAGGAACACCAGTGGCGAAGGCGGCTCTCTGGTCTGTAACTGACGCTGAGGCGCGAAAGCGTGGGGAGCGAACAGGATTAGATACCCTGGTAGTCCACGCCGTAAACGATGAGTGCTAAGTGTTAGAGGGTTTCCGCCCTTTAGTGCTGCAGCAAACGCATTAAGCACTCCGCCTGGGGAGTACGGCCGCAAGGCTGAAACTCAAAGGAATTGACGGGGGCCCGCACAAGCGGTGGAGCATGTGGTTTAATTCGAAGCAACGCGAAGAACCTTACCAGGTCTTGACATCCTCTGACAACCCTAGAGATAGGGCGTTCCCCTTCGGGGGACAGAGTGACAGGTGGTGCATGGTTGTCGTCAGCTCGTGTCGTGAGATGTTGGGTTAAGTCCCGCAACGAGCGCAACCCTTGATCTTAGTTGCCAGCATTCAGTTGGGCACTCTAAGGTGACTGCCGGTGACAAACCGGAGGAAGGTGGGGATGACGTCAAATCATCATGCCCCTTATGACCTGGGCTACACACGTGCTACAATGGATGGAACAAAGGGTCGCGAAGCCGCGAGGTCGAGCCAATCCCATAAATCCATTCTCAGTTCGGATTGCAGGCTGCAACTCGCCTGCATGAAGCCGGAATCGCTAGTAATCGCGGATCAGCATGCCGCGGTGAATACGTTCCCGGGCCTTGTACACACCGCCCGTCACACCACGAGAGTTTGTAACACCCGAAGTCGGTGGGGTAACCTTTTGGAGCCAGCCGCCTAAGGTGGGACAGATGATTGGGGTGAAGTCGTAACAAGGTAGCCGTATCGGAAGGTGCGGCTGGATCACCTCCTTTCTAAGGATATTGCCGTAATGGCAATCGGAATGCGAATCTTTCGATTCGTACTGTTGTACGCTTGTTTGTTTAGTTTTGAGGGAGTGATTCCTCTATATATGATATATGGGCCTATAGCTCAGCTGGTTAGAGCGCACGCCTGATAAGCGTGAGGTCGGTGGTTCGAGTCCACTTAGGCCCACCATATATCTTTCATAACGGGGCCTTAGCTCAGCTGGGAGAGCGCCTGCCTTGCACGCAGGAGGTCAGCGGTTCGATCCCGCTAGGCTCCACCAAGTATTTGTTCCTTGAAAACTAGATAATCGTAAGTAAGAAGAACCAAAGAAGAAACCGAGTGATCGCCATTTTAGTTTTCTCTCTATTAATTTAGAGAAATAACCTTTTAGGTTAAGTTAGAAAGGGCGCACGGTGGATGCCTTGGCACTAGGAGCCGATGAAGGACGGGACTAACACCGATATGCTTCGGGGAGCTGTAAGTAAGCTTTGATCCGGAGATTTCCGAATGGGGAAACCCACTGTTCGTAATGGAACAGTATCTTTACCTGAATACATAGGGTATTGAAGGCAGACCCGGGGAACTGAAACATCTAAGTACCCGGAGGAAGAGAAAGCAAACGCGATTCCCTGAGTAGCGGCGAGCGAAACGGGACATAGCCCAAACCAAGAGGCTTGCCTCTTGGGGTTGTAGGACACTCAACATGGAGTTACAAAGGAACGGGGTAGATGAAGTGGTCTGGAAAGGCCCGTCAGAGAAGGTAAAAACCCTGTAGTTGAAACTTCGTTCCCTCCTGAGTGGATCCTGAGTACGGCGGGACACGAGAAATCCCGTCGGAAGCTGGGAGGACCATCTCCCAAGGCTAAATACTCCCTAGTGACCGATAGTGAACCAGTACCGTGAGGGAAAGGTGAAAAGCACCCCGGAAGGGGAGTGAAATAGATCCTGAAACCGTGTGCCTACAAGTAGTCAGAGCCCGTTAATGGGTGATGGCGTGCCTTTTGTAGAATGAACCGGCGAGTTACGATTACATGCAAGGTTAAGTTGAGAAGACGGAGCCGCAGCGAAAGCGAGTCTGAATAGGGCGAATGAGTATGTGGTCGTAGACCCGAAACCAGGTGATCTACCCATGTCCAGGGTGAAGGTTGGGTAACACCAACTGGAGGCCCGAACCCACGCACGTTGAAAAGTGCGGGGATGAGGTGTGGGTAGCGGAGAAATTCCAATCGAACTTGGAGATAGCTGGTTCTCTCCGAAATAGCTTTAGGGCTAGCCTCACGTTGTAAGAGTCTTGGAGGTAGAGCACTGTTTGGACTAGGGGCCCTCATCGGGTTACCGAATTCAGACAAACTCCGAATGCCAAAGACTTATCCGTGGGAGTCAGACTGCGAGTGATAAGATCCGTAGTCAAAAGGGAAACAGCCCAGACCACCAGCTAAGGTCCCAAAGTATACGTTAAGTGGAAAAGGATGTGGAGTTGCTTAGACAACCAGGATGTTGGCTTAGAAGCAGCCACCATTTAAAGAGTGCGTAATAGCTCACTGGTCGAGTGACTCTGCGCCGAAAATGTACCGGGGCTAAACGTATCACCGAAGCTGTGGATTGACATCTTAGATGTCAGTGGTAGGAGAGCGTTCTAAGGGCGTTGAAGTCAGACCGTAAGGACTGGTGGAGCGCTTAGAAGTGAGAATGCCGGTATGAGTAGCGAAAGATGGGTGAGAATCCCATCCACCGAATGCCCAAGGTTTCCTGAGGAAGGCTCGTCCTCTCAGGGTTAGTCGGGACCTAAGCCGAGGCCGAAAGGCGTAGGCGATGGATAACAGGTTGATATTCCTGTACCACCTCTTTATCGTTTGAGCAATGGGGGGACGCAGTAGGATAGGGTAAGCGCGCTGTTGGATATGCGCGTCTAAGCAGTTAGGCTGCAAGTGAGGCAAATCCCGCTTGCGTGAAGGCTGAGCTGTGACAGCGAGGGAAATATAGTACCGAAGTTCCTGATTCCACACTGCCAAGAAAAGCCTCTAGCGAGATAAAAGGTGCCCGTACCGCAAACCGACACAGGTAGGCGAGGAGAGAATCCTAAGGTGAGCGAGAGAACTCTCGTTAAGGAACTCGGCAAAATGACCCCGTAACTTCGGGAGAAGGGGTGCCGCGGTAGGGTTAATCGCCCGAGGCGGCCGCAGAGAATAGGCCCAAGCGACTGTTTAACAAAAACACAGGTTTCTGCTAAGTCGAAAGACGATGTATAGGAGCTGACGCCTGCCCGGTGCTGGAAGGTTAAGGGGACGTGTTAGAGCAATCAAAGCACCGAACTTAAGCCCCAGTAAACGGCGGCCGTAACTATAACGGTCCTAAGGTAGCGAAATTCCTTGTCGGGTAAGTTCCGACCCGCACGAAAGGCGTAACGATTTGGGCACTGTCTCAACAATAGACTCGGTGAAATTGTAGTACCAGTGAAGATGCTGGTTACCCGCAGCAGGACGGAAAGACCCCGTGGAGCTTTACTGTAGCCTGACACTGGATTTTGGTATTGCATGTACAGGATAGGTGGGAGACGGAGAAACTTGGACGCCAGTCTAGGTGGAGTCAACCTTGGGATACCACTCTTGTGATACTGAAGTTCTAACCATAGACCATGAATCTGGTCTTGGGACACTGTCAGGTGGGCAGTTTGACTGGGGCGGTCGCCTCCTAAAATGTAACGGAGGCGCCCAAAGGTTCCCTCAGCGCGGTTGGAAATCGCGCGTAGAGTGCAAAGGCAGAAGGGAGCTTGATTGCGAGACCTACAAGTCGAGCAAGGACGAAAGTCGGGCTTAGTGATCCGGTGGTTCCGAGTGGAAGGGCCATCGCTCAACGGATAAAAGCTACCCCGGGGATAACAGGCTTATCTCCCCCAAGAGTCCACATCGACGGGGAGGTTTGGCACCTCGATGTCGGCTCGTCTCATCCTGGGGCTGTAGTAGGTCCCAAGGGTTGGGCTGTTCGCCCATTAAAGAGGCACGCGAGCTGGGTTCAGAACGTCGTGAGACAGTTCGGTCCCTATCCGCTGTGGGCGCAGGAAATTTGAGAGGAGCTGTCCTTAGTACGAGAGGACCGGGATGGACATACCTCTGGTGTATCAGTTGTTCCGCCAGGAGCACGGCTGAGTAGCTATGTATGGACGGGATAAGCGCTGAAGGCATCTAAGCGCGAAGCCCCCCTCAAGATGAGATTTCCCATTGCGTAAGCAAGTAAGACCCCAAGTAGACTACTTGGTTGATAGGTCGGAGGTGTAAGGGCAGTAATGTCTTTAGCTGACCGATACTAATAGGTCGAGGACTTGACCAAGATTGTTAGTGGTTGGTGGTTAGTCGTTAGTGGCAAAACCTAAAACCATTCGTTCTCTGAAATTTATTGTTCAGTTTTGAGGGTATATACCTTTTGTCACCAGCTACCAGCTGCCGGCTACCAGTAAAAAAACTGGTGACTGATAACTGGCGACTGGCGACCGTGGCGAAGCCACACAAATCCAGTGACTACAGCGAAGGGGTCA
>NZ_JBIQOE010000256.1:0-18854 GCF_047739415.1 Mesobacillus sp.
TCTTTCTTTCCATTCACCTGTGATGTCACCAGGGCAGACCATATTGGCGGTGATCCCGTTTTCTGCCTCTTCCAGCGCAAGTGTCTTTGTCAATGAAGCCAGTCCTGACTTAGCCGCCGCAAAAGCAGACCTGTAAATCCACCCAGGAGCCGACTCTACCCTGTCGAAACCAACTGTAATGATCCTCCCCCACTTTCTTTTCCTCATAGAAGGTATCAGCAAATTTGATAAATAGAAAACGGCGTTTAAATTGCCATTAATTAAGTAAGTCCATTCATGTATCTGATAGTCGGCCATTTTCTTTCTTTCGGAAATATATGGTCCAGCATTATGAACGACTATATCAATCGCAGTGAATTCCTTCAAAGCCTGCGAAACAATTTTTTCACAATCCTCATAATTTGTTATATCTCCCTGAACACAAATATTTTTTGTGTTGAACACTTCCGAAAGTTCCGCCGCAAGCTGTTCAGCCTCTATTTTGCTGTTCCGATAATTGATAATTACGTTTATACCTTCGGCAGCAAGCTGCAGTGCTGTTCGTCTTCCTAAACCGGTGGCACCTCCGGTAATCAAAGCCGTTTTATTTTCCACAACCTGTACCCCTCATCCTCATTAGATTACTTATCACTATACTAAAAAGAAGCAAGCTGTTTTGCAACTTTTAGCCTTCATATATTGGGAACAATTTGACTTTAACAGCTGGGCCGATGCCTGCATATAATATCCATATCGAAGATGGTCTGCTTGAAAGGCGGGATATAATTGTTTCCATGGAATCTATTGCCGTTCGACCGAAATACACAGAAGAAGTTTTTGGAAATGAAACCAGATGAAATCGAAAATTATGTCCAGCAAATGATGGGCAAAATGCTTCAGCCAAATATGCAAGGAATGTTAAAACCTGAAGAATGGCTCAAAGGGATGCAGCAGCAACACTCGCCTGATCCGGCCAAACCGACTACCGGATTAGGTGCGGAAATGTTTGAAACTCATGATTTTGTTTTTGTAAGGGTACCACTAAAAGAAGAAGCCTTACTTAAACAAATGAAGCTTTTTTATACTTCTAACCAGGTAGTCATTGAACATATTCCTGATATGTCTGATAAACACACATTAGTATTGCCAGCAACCGTTAAGCGGAAGGGTGCGGCAGCAAACTACAAGGATGGAGTACTTGAATTAAGGCTTCATAAAATCGTGGATATGCAATACGCTGAAATCGACATATCAAATTGATTGCATCTAAAAAAGAACAGCCTAGTGGCTGCTCTTTTTATGTTTATTATTTTCCAATGAACATTTGTGTCCAATAGTTGCCTGTTGCTACATGGCCTACACCAATGTGTGTATAGCTTGAGTTTAAGATATTTGCACGGTGGCCTGAACTATTCATCCATGCTTTCACTACTTCCTCTGGTGTACGCTGGCCCATAGCAATATTTTCACCTGCTGAACGGTATGAGATTCCAAACTTTTTCATCATATCAAAAGGTGAACCGTAAGTTGGGCTAGTGTGGCTGAAATAGCCTTTGCTTTGCATATCGCGGGATTTTCCCCTCGCTACTTTGCTTAGTTCAGTGTCAAGTGCAAGTGGTTTTAAACCATTCTTTGCTCTCTCCTGGTTTGTCAACTCTACTACTTTTTGCTCATAGGCACTAACTGCTGAAGAAACTGGTGCTGCAGCAGGTTCTTGAGCAGTTGCTTTGGCTGGCTCCTGAACTGGTGCTGGAGCTGGTGTTGGGGCTTTTACAGGTTCTTGTACAGGTGTTGGTGCTGTTTTTTCAACAGGCTTCTGTAAATTAGTGTTAGCTGGCTGTGCTTGTTTCCATGAAAATTGATAGTTCTTAAAATACTTTTGTAAAATAGAATTGATTTGTTCATTATTCAAGTTTCCACTTTGATAATTATAAACTTTTGTCTGTATAGTAGACGCATCTGCTTTATCCATACCTGGATTTGCTGCGAATAAGGCAGCTGCAGCAAAAGCTGTAAGGATCATTTTCTTCTTCATTCCCGAATTCCTCCCGAAATTTAGTTTGTCTCTCTCTTGCAAACTAATCATATCACGGGTTATTTGTAATAAACCTGGATTAAAAAGGAAATACTATTATTATATGAATAATATTCTTGTTTAATATTTCTTATTGAGCTTGAATGTCAGAGATTGAAAGACTTTCAAAGATATTTTTCATACTAAGGTTGGATGCTAGTTTTTTCCTTTTTACATTTTCCACACCAGTTTAACCAAAAAGAGGAACAATAAAGATATTGACAGCCTTTAAGTTTTACTACCTACATGACATTTTTTTCGTTAATATGACAATCATTAATGTATATTACAACACGATAGAGTGCTAACCTAAGTCCTGCATCAATTAGCATGAGGCATTGGTGGCATGAAAAAAAGCGGCAATCGCCGCTTTCCCTTTAATGTCCACTCTCTTCATCAGTCTTTGTATCATGATCTTCCATATCATTCATTTCAGTGGATGTTCAATTTGCCTCTGGCTCGCTTGGACTGCCGATCACAAATTCAATCTTTGGCATATTGTGCATGCTGCGTGCTGTAACATGAGCAATGATATAGTAGGTCCCTTCTTCCCCAAAAGATTTTTTCAAGCGATAAATCCCGTTTTCGTCATGTTCTACCACTATCTTTTCATGTTCTTCTGCTTGAGAACGCCAGATTTCGAATTTCACTTCGTCCGCATCCTTAACTTCTTCTGTTCCATAAGTAACTTTAGCCTCGAAAGTAACTTCTTCATTTAATTGAGCTTTTTCAGGATTTGCTGTAAGCTCAACTTCCAAAAATTGCGGTTCTTCTTCTATTTCCTGCTGTGCACAAGCTGTCACTAACAAACCTAACAAGACTGCCATTAATATAACCAACAATCGTTTCATTCAATTTACCCCTTAAATAATTTTGTGTTATCGTTGATTCAAAATTCGTTACGAAAATTAACTTTGTTATCAATATCTATAATTCCACTGCCGGAAAATATAGGCTGATGGTCGTTCCTTTTCCTAACTCACTTGCTATTTCCATTTTACCATCATGTAGCTTAATTAATTTATCAACAATTGCCAGACCAAGTCCAGTACCACCGTCTGCCCTTGATCTCGCCTTATTCACTCTATAAAAACGTTCAGTCAGCTTGTTGATATCCTCCTCTGGTATTCCTGTTCCAGTATCTGCAATTTCAACTTTACAGCCATACGTGTGCTTGGAAAGCATGATTGAAATGCTGCCGCCACTTTCAGTATAGCGTATCGAATTGTCGATTATGTTCTGGAAGATCTGTTCGAGTCTCCCTTCATCTCCATAAATGATGATATCCGGATCAAGATCGAGTGTTAGGCTGATATTTTTTTCTTTTAAGGCTGGACCATACTTGATTATAAAATCCTCCATGAGCTGTGCTAACGGAAAAGGATTTTTTATTAATCGGTATTCATCTGCGTCCAGTCTCGATAAATCAAGTAAATCCTCAACAAGCTTAACCATCCTGCCAGATTCCCTGTTAATAAGCTTTAAATATTTATTCTTTTCATCCGTCTCTTTTATCATACCAGTTTCCAAAGCTTCGCTATAACCTTTAATATAGCTGATCGGAGTCCTGAGTTCATGAGAAACATCGGCGAGGAATTCCCTCTTTTTCTCATCCTCTTTCTGTACAGACTCTGACATATGGTTAAAGGCTTTTGCAAGCTGGCCAATTTCGTCGTCTGATTTAATTATTACCCGTGCTGAATAATCTCCTCCAGATACTCTTTCGGCTGCCTCCTTCATGGCAGCAAGTGGCCTCGTTAGCCTGTGAAGCATTTTAAAGCCCAGGAAAGCAGCAATTACTATGAATAATACCCCGCCAATCAACCATAAAAAAGAAAAATCAACGGTTAATTCTGATATTTTAGCGAGGGGAACATATAAGTAAATAATTCCTTCAAGCCGGTTATTATCAAGGAGCGGAATTGCCACAGCGAGAATCTTTCTGCCGAACCTCTCTTCAAAACCTGATTTCATGACCGGTTCACCTTTCAAAAGCAGATCACGCTCTTCCTTTCCTATTAATGTCTCATAATCAATAGAATATGGGAGGCAGGCACTTAACTCTTTGGGGTTACTGACAAGAAAAACCTCGGATTCCGATTTTTCATTATACCATTCAACCCGCTGCTTCATTTCATCGGTCAATGGGCCGCCTGTATAGTCGCTGGCAAGACGGTTCCCTTCTTCTATCAAGGATTCTTCAACAATATCGACATATAACTTTTCATAAAAAAGATAGGATAAAAAGAAGGAGTACAATACGGTCACCAGGATTGTCGCAGTAACCGTCAGCCAAAGTTTTTTAAACAGGCTGTCAGAAAAAGAAATCATGTTGCTGGCACCTCAAATTTATACCCTACACCCCAGATTGTTTGAATGTAGTCTCCTATCCCCAGCTTCATCCTCAGCGTCTTGATGTGGGTGTCAACTGTTCTCAGGCTGCCATGGTAATCCATGCCCCACACAAATTCAAGAAGCTGCTCCCTGCTAAGGGCCTGACCCTGGTGCTGAACGAGAAAAACGAGCAACTCAAACTCCTTAAGAGTAAGAGGGATAATTTCTCCTTCCACACTGACCCTTCTGCCCTTTTTATCAATATTGATCTTTCCTAGGGTCACTGTATCTTCCTCATTCTTGACAAAAGATGTCCTTCTTAACAAAGCATTGATTCTGGCTACAAGTTCACCCGGACTGAAAGGCTTGACTATATAATCGTCCCCTCCAAGCTGAAGCCCTCTCACCTTATCCCATTCTTCACCTTTAGCAGATAAAAAGATGATCGGCACTTGCGAAAAGGTACGTATCTTTCCACAAACAGCAAAGCCATCTTCAAAAGGCATCATAATATCAAGGATTACTAGGTCAAACTCTTGTTCATGAAGTTTTCTCAACCCTTCAACTCCATCAGCAGCATGGGCACATTTAAACCCGGAATTCTCCAGATACATTTGAACAAGGTTGCGCATATCCTCTTCGTCATCTATGATCAAAACATTTATGGGATTCATACTATTATCTCTCCCTCGTTACTATTTGAAATGGCCCGTTTCCAACTTCAAGCGTTTTTTCGATAGTTAGGCTTTCTGGGTCAATTATATAAACTTCATTACTGTCGTACCCAGCAACAATAAGCTTATCTGCAAAAAAATCAATTTCGAACGGATTCGCACCTACCTTTAAAGAACCCTGCTTTGTTCCGTCCTCTGCCAATTTATAGAGCATATTCGAACCATGGCTCAGGACGAATATATCATCTTCATCCTTGGTGAAATTCACAGGCATGACAGGAGCAGAAATCTCTTTTATCAAAGTGCCATTATTAAGATCGTAAATGTGTATCCGCTCTTCAACTTCAGTTCCTTTACCATGTCCGCCAATCCACAGCTCATCTTTTTCACTGGACATTAACGCACCGGCTGCAGCTGGGTGAATCTCAAACCCAGGAAGCCGCTCTTTATTTTTCAAATCCACTATGCTTAGCATTTCTTGACTATAACTGATTGCATAAAGTTTTTTCTCGGCCTCAAGAAGTGTCAACGGCTCTTTTTCTACTTTGACTTCATCCACTTCTGTCCCATCTATATCAAAAAATCTCACACTGTCTCTTTCCTGGTCAGCAAAGGCTATTTCGGTTCCATCTCCGACTAATAATGCGTTCACTATTCCCTCTCCAGTTTTCCAGGATTCAATCTTCTTCCCTTTGCTTAATGAATATAAGTCTGCGGTATCCACAGCCTTTCCATAAAGCAATATTGTATCCTTGTCAGGCAGGATCAGACCTCCGATGTACGGGCGATCTACATTCCAGTCTGGTAATTTCTCATCCTTTTCCATGTCATAGAATGAAATTGTCATTTCCTTGATATTTATCGTAGATATAATTGAAGAATCTTTTGGTATAGGCTCAAAAGATTCAAATGAACAGGCAGATAACAAAACAGTGAAAGTCGTTGCGGCGATTATATAAATCCACTTCATAATTTACTCCTTTTCTCTCACAAGTATCTCATAATATTATATCTCTGATTTGTGATAATTCTATGAAATCCACCTAGAGGGGGTATTTTTATTAGTTATCTCGGTTAAAGAAAAAACTTGCCGCCATTTGACGACAAGAAATAAAGTATGTAAATCTTATTTTAATATTATTGCCTTTTTAACGGCTATTTCTTTCAATTCTTCAGCAAGTACTTCTAGTTCCCATGGACTGTCTGATTCGATAAGGAGCTCCTTAGATTTCAGGTTGATTTTGAAATAAGAATCATGGAAACCCCCAATGAACTCAATTTGCCCCTGGGATACTATGCAACGATGGTCATGATCCTCAATCCAGCATCCCTTAACCAACAATTCATGGATAACTTCGACATGAACATTTTCTCTAACAAGTTCCAACTCCACGCGGCTTAAACCAGACATCAGAATTCCTCCTTGTTACTAATTGTCGAAATATTCTTTTCATTAATAGTGTACGAATTTATTTATGAACAAGCAAGCATATTTCGACATTTACTGGTAAAAACCTTCAGGACATAACGAGGCCACGGTATAATACAACCAAAATGAATGAACAAAAAGCGCAAACGCCTCGTTCAGCCTCGACAAGCGCTGCCCGCCTTATAACGCCACGTCCTCCCAAAAGCTACCGCTTGCGGTCGTGCGATGAATCGCTTCGTAGCTTTCCTTATCCTTTGGCTGGCGGGTCTAGCACATCGTTTACCTTGGAGGGCCGACCAGTGAAGTCTTTTTTTGACTTCATTGGAAGGTCCGAAGCGACTCGAGGGGCTAGGCGCTGAAGCTGGATTAAGAAAACCCATTTAGTTATCCAGATCGCAATTATTTTATAATTTCCTAGGTAACAAAAAAAGAGACGGCGGTCGCCATCTCTAATTGGGTTTATTCAGTTGACCCTTGCCAAGTCATCATGCCGCCCTGCATGTTGATTACATTATAGCCATAGTACTCAAGGAATTGAGTGGCTCTAGAGCTGCGACCGCCTGAGCGGCAGACCATAACGTAAGTTTTGTTCTTGTCCAATTCATTCATCCTGAACTCCAAAAGTCCTAATGGAATATGGATTGCCCCCGGAATTTTACCTTGTGCTACTTCACTTACTTCACGAACATCCACAACTTCGAATTCATTTGATCCTAATCCGTTTTGTACTTCTGTTGGTGTCATCTGGCGCATTTCAATTTCCCCCTTTATAATTACCAGGCGCTCATGCCGCCCTTTACATTAGTAACATTATTAAATCCTGCTTTTTTCAATAACTTGCTTGCCTGGCTGCTGCGCATGCCGCTCTGGCAAATGACCACTACATCTTTGTCCTGAGAAAGTTCTCCTGTACGGTTAGCAAGCTGTTGAAGCGGGATATTCTTGAATCCTTTGATGTGATTTCCTTTATATTCTCCTGAAGTTCTTACATCAACGTATTGCACCCCAGCTTTCTTTGTTTTCATCATTTCACCTAGTTGTGCTGTCGTAATATGATTTATTCCCTTAGTTGGAGCGAAACGGCTCCATAAGAAAGCTACAGCAAGAACGACAATTAATACATTAATTACTACATCCATCCGTATGCACCTCTTTATCATTTTAGTTATTCATGATCTTGCAGGGGATGGAATCACACCATCCTGTATACCAATACGGGTATTTTAAGTAACAAAAAACACCTTGTCAAGAATAGAAATCAAATTATTTTCTGCTCTTGACAAGTAATTCTACAGCATCATTTACAGCCTGTGACGTTTCTCTGCCTTCTTGTAAATCGTTAATCAGGCATTGTTCAAGATTTTTGCTGACAACCAAAGCAATAGTACGGTCAACTGCAGAACGGATAGCAGATAATTGGGTGACGACCGACTTGCATTCTTCCTGTTCTTCAAGCAGCCGGATGCTACCCCTAACCTGTCCTTCGATTCGCTTCAAACGATTGACAATTTCCTTATTGTACTCCACCTTGCCACCTCCTATTGTGATGGACCAGTAATGGTATATCCTTTAACATTGTAACCATATTTCTTGAGCAATCTTGCACCAAAGTTCTTTTCTAATTCATTGGAGGCAATGATGACAATATGCCTGTTCGGAATTTCTTTAATATATCGCTTCAAATATCCGCAAGGAATATTAATTGCGCCATTTACTGGATTTTTCGCAGAATCCTGATAATCTCTAAGATCGACAAATACTGCATCCTTTTCATAATCCTTTACCGCTGGAAGATTTCTTACTGGAACATAGGGGTTGAAAACTAAAGTGACCAAAAGGAGACTGATGATTAAACTTGTGAGCAACTACTCTTCACCTCTTGTATATATCTTGTTCATTACTGAACTTATAATATAAATATTATACCATTAGGGGTATAAAATCAATAGTTAAAGATGATATTTTTGAGATTCTATTAACAGACAAAAAAGAAGCAAGGGCCCCTTCCTTCTTTATTAATTCTATATCATTTTTTCATCTCACACACCAATATATAAATGCCAATTAAGCGGTGGTGTGATATTTACTTCCCTTCTTCATCCTTGATTGCTTCAACCAGTTTCACATGCAACTGTATCAACAAGATTTTACTTTCACTTGTTAGGGATGTTTCTAAAATTCGTTTTGTGGCAAGATAGTATTTTTCCATCAATGTCCTTCTTGCTCTCGGATGGGAATTTTCATCCTTCAGATCTCTTTTTATAGCTTCTCTAAGAATCTCCTCTGGTGACTGGTCGGATTGCAGTCTTCGATTGTTCCATATAGTCCTGTAATCCTCAAGTATCTTTTCATAATCCATTGCTAGCATCCTTATTCCTCCTGCAGATATTTAACTAGGTCAAACCCTCACTAGTATATTTACATATTTTAAACAGACAATGCAAAAAATAAGTTAAATAACTTTAAAGGAGAATAACTATGAGCAAACCATATCGATGCCCTAACTGTAAAACTAACAGGACAAGATTCAATATGATTTCCCAAGTACCGCAGCCTGTAAAATTAAATCCTCAATCAGGTGAAATAGTGGAGCAGTACTCAAACGACCAGCTTGATCCTTTTCATCTTCCATACAAGGGTCCTGAACTGAAAATCCAGTGCGCAGCCTGCGGATTGGTTGAGGATGAAAAAACCTTTGCAAAGTTTGGTGAAAGTTAAGGATCAATAGGTTCGGTATTCACAACATACAAAAAGCTTGAGATTTCTCAAGCTTTTTTATTTGCTTAACTTTATTCCGTTTTCCTCAAATAAATTTACTGAATCCACTCTCCATTGTTCATTAGGCATGAATCTCACCAGTATGACTTCGCCGTTGAAATTCCTGCCTCCGACCCCTTTAAGCTGCAAATTAAGCTCAACAGGAACGGTAAGGGTCAACTGATCTCCCACATCCTCGGCTGGCAGAACTTCCATCCGGGAAATCCTGATATTCTCAATTTTGGGCAGCAACGTTTCCCACTCAAGGTCTTGTAGTGAAATCAAAGAAACGATGTAACGGTCCTGCTGTTTTATCCCGGCGATATAAGCGTTGACCAAATCGTATGGGTCCGTTTGTTCCAGGTATTTTTCGAGCTTTCCTGCTGACTTCAGGATCATAAGTTTATGGGATAGGTCCATGAAGTTCGTCCTGTGGGTCGTGCTCCCATAAAAATGGATGCAAAAATGGCCAGGAAAGTTATTTTTCAATGCTCCGCCGCCATGTGGCATTCCATGCATTGAAGCTGCAATTTTCCCATCTTCCGAGATAACGATAATCGCTCTGCGCTTCCAGCTCCACTTCCCTTTATAAATCTTCTTCATAATTGCTGTATCTTTTGTTGTTAACGGCTGGACATCCGCATGGTTGCTTCCTGCTCTCCTTTGAACTCGGAATTTCATGCCTGTTTCAAGATCGACAACTGTGAACTTGCTATACCTGGGCAAAATTTCATTAACCTTTTCCCACTGTATCATTTTAATCTGGTCCGATTTTGGAGTTTTCCCGGCTTCAATGTTATTTCCAGTTATGGCAAGGAGAACAATTGTCATGATAATAACTTTAATGGGTTTCATTTAAATCATCTCTTTTTCACTCGGCTTTAATCTTGCTTTTCATTTTAATTCCAACTGAGCAGAATTATGCTTCATGAAAGTTTTTGCTTTTTTGCTTGTTACTATGCAGACGTGACGTGCTCAGTTTTAACCAAACAAAAAACCCAGCAGAGCTGGGCAAAAGTTAATCATTTTCATGGTTTTCTACATATTCCCTTGCTTTATCGATCGCGATAGGGATTGCCTTTCCATCTTCATAATGTTCTTCCTGAACAAGAGCGTTAGCTATCTCAATAGCTTTCTCACGTACATCAGTGTCAAGGTTCTTCATTGAAGCAGGATAATCATTCTTTGTCCAAGGCATTTTCTTCATCCTTTCCATCAAAGATTCCCCTTTTTCACCCCATGTCCAGTAATCGAAAACAGACTTACTTTTCCAGTTCCTTCAGCTGCTGTTCAAGCTGGCTCCAGTCAGTTACCTGGCCGATGAAAACGAGATTGAGCGGCATTTTCATATATTCTTTCATATATAATGGCATCCCATACGAATACTGGAATAGGTCCGGATATTGAGAATGGTCAAATAATACATACCCTTTTATCCGATATATGGAATCCGGCAGTGACCTTAAAAAATCTTCAAAATCTTTCTGGCTGACAGCACCTTGGAATTGATGCACAAACGTGCTTAATCTCAGATCAGCCTGAACATGCGCCCCCGCACTTTTAGCTTTTCCGGTATATGCCAATCCCTCCAGCAGTTTAATGGGAACTTTCGAATAAGTGCTCAAAATACATTTAGCTTGAGTATTTAGACCTTGAATGTCCATGCTGATTTTTGCCTGCTCTGATTCATTGAGCAAATCTGATTTATTGACGATGATAAGGTCAGCATGCTTCACTTGCTCAAGCAATAGCTGATGGACATGGGGGTCTAATGACTGTCTATTGAGCCACTGCTGGCCATCTACAGTCGTAATGATTCCTTTGATCGCAAGCTTATCTGCAAACAACGGAGAAAGGACAGCATCCAAAACTTCTACAGGATGAGCTGCACCAGTCGTCTCTATGTAAATGGCATCAAGGTCGTGATCAAATAACAATCCTTGAAGCTGGGATTCGAGTTTGTCCTGGATTGTACAGCAAATGCACCCTCCCAACAGCTCTTTTAAAGGAATATCTGTGTCAACGGCATCTGAATCAATCGATACTCTGCCTAGCTCATTCATCATAACTGCAATGTTCCGTCCGCTATTTTTTTCATGCAGTAAAATTTGCTTAAGTAATGTTGTTTTGCCTGTGCCAAGGAAACCGGACAAAATATAAACCTCTGCTTTTTTCATGTTCTCATCACCTTATTTTTTCTATGTAATATGGAAAATCTCCAGCAAAAGCTGGAGATTCTTTTTATTTATTCATTTCCTGCTTTAACACTTCTATTGCTTTCTGAACTTGTGGATCGTCATTCTTGATCTGCTCGCGCAGAGCATTCATTAATTCGATAGTTGAGCTACCTTTAAGGATACCTGTTTCTTCAAGCTCTTTTGATTTTTGGAATGCGATGACAGCTTCCTCTGTCTTTTCATCATAGAAACCATCCTCACGGCCTGGTTCAAACCCTAGAGCTTTCAGCATCTTTTGTGCAGCCTTAACTTGTTCAGAAGCTGTGGATACCTTCAATTCAGTTTCTGGATCGATAAATGGTAAGGATGCATATTCGGGCATTGGTACCTCGTGGTCCGGCTTAATGCCTTTCTTATGAATCCAATTGCCTTTAGGCGTCAACCATTTTTCTGTCGTGAATTTCATATTCGATCCGTCTGAAAAATCCTCTGCTCTCTGGACTGTGCCTTTTCCGAATGACTTTTCGCCAACAAGAGGAACTCCAGCTGACTCGCTGACTGCTCCTGCAAGGATTTCGGATGCACTTGCACTCCCCTTATCAATGATGACAACTAAAGGAAGGCTTTGATTATTTTTGTTCTCTGATGCATACTTCTCTACATTGCCTTCACGGTCTTCAACCTGGAAGAGGATTTCCCCCTCAGGTACAAAGAGACTGGATATTTTAATTGCTTGATCCAGCAGTCCGCCAGGATTTTGACGAAGATCCAGTACCAGGCCTTTCATTCCTTGTTTCTGGAGATCATTCAAAATATTTACTAATTCGTTTGCAGTGTTTTGTGAGAAGTTCGTAATCTGGACTTTGGCAATTCCGTCGTCCAGCATTTCACCATATACCGTTTCAATTGGAATAGTATCTCGGGTAATGGTGACGTCAACCGGTTTTTCTCCACCCTGGCGAAGGATTGACAGTTTTACGTCCGTACCCTTTTCTCCTCTAATAAGTGCCACTGCTTCAGTCGTACTCATGCCTTGAAGGCTTTTTCCATCCACTGACATGATTTTATCCTCTGGTTGAAGGCCTGCTTTTTCCGCAGGAGAACCCTTCAATGGAGTGACAATAAAAATGAAACCATCTCTCTCCTGAATCTCTGCTCCAATTCCCTCAAATGAAGATGACAGACTCTGATGGAAATTCTTTGCGTCTTCCTGACTCATATAATCCGAATATGGATCGTCCAATGATTCAAGCATTCCATCTATCGCACCATTTATTAGCTTTTCCTGATCAACTTCCTGGAAATAGTCATTTTTCAAGGTATCATATGCGTCATATAGCTTTGCAAATTCTTCTCTTTCTCTAATTACCTGCACTGCTGGCTTGTCTTCGCCGAAAGCAAGCGCAAAGGTAGTGATTCCTGCTGTTAAAAAGACTAGAAAAAACAACAGCATTGCAAAGTGGAACTTTTTTATCCGAAGAAAACTATTCTTGGCCTCTGCATCTCCAGCCTTTTCTTGACCCTTTAACTCTTCTTTGTTTTCTTCATTCATATTTTGCTGATCCAACCCTTTTCACCACTTTCCAATCAAGCTTAAAATCCTTAATGATTAGGATAACATTTTTACTGTGAAATTAACAGAAAAATAGGTAACGGCCAAGAAACTAGAATCCAAAGACCTTAGTGCTGGGCAATTCTCTATGTAATTAAAAAAGCAGCGGTCAGAAAACCGCTGCTTTCCATTACTATTCTACATCGTAGCCTTGATCCTCTACTGCTTCCTTCATTTTGCTTACTTCTGCTTTTGAAGCATCATATTCTACTTCAGCTTTTCCTTCTGAAAGGGAAACGACGACGCTAGCCACTCCGTCTACTCCCATCAAAGCGTTTTTAACTGCCTTTTCGCAGTGTCCACAAGTCATACCTGATACATTTAGAGTTGTTTTTTCCATTTAATATCTTCCTCTCTTTTCTAAAATTTATAACTTAATCCGCTTCAAACGAAGGGAATTAGTCACTACAGAAACTGAACTGAATGCCATTGCGGCACCTGCCACCCATGGAGCCAGGAGACCCATTGCCGCAATCGGGATGCCCGCTGAGTTGTATGCGAGAGCCCAGAACAAGTTTTGGCGGATATTTTGCATTGTTTTTTTACTTAATGAGATTGCTTTAGGAATCAGGGTTAATTCCCCTCCTAGAATGGTGACGTCAGCAGCCTCAATGGCAACATCCGTTCCAGTTCCGATGGCAATCCCAATGTCAGCAAGCGCAAGTGCAGGTGCGTCATTGATGCCGTCACCGACCATCGCGACTTTCTTGCCTTTTAACTGAAGTTCTTTTACATGGTTCGCTTTTTCTTCAGGAAGAACTTCTGCTATTACGTTGTCTACACCAACCTGGGCTGCAATTGCTTTAGCAGTGCGCGTATTGTCACCAGTAAGCATATACACTTCAATACCCATGGATTTGAGCTCTTCAATCGCGGTTTTTGCTGTTTCCTTGACTGTATCGGCAACTGCAACAATCCCGCTTACTTTATTGTTGATCGCGATCATCATCGCAGTCTTGCCCTCGGTCTCAAGTCGCTCAAGCCTTTCTTCATATCGAGCGAATTCGATACCCTCTTTGCCCATCAGCTTTCTGGTTCCGACAAATACTTTCTCACCACTGATGGTTGCTTCGATTCCGTGGCCAGGTATTGCAGCGAACTCATCCATAGGTAATACCCCTATATTTTTTGCGTTGCCGTATTCCACAATGGCTTCAGCAAGAGGATGCTCAGATGCTTTTTCAGCAGACACCAAATATTTAAGGACCTTTTCCTCTTCACCGAAAATTTCAAGGTCGGTTACGCTTGGCTTTCCTTTAGTAATTGTTCCCGTTTTATCTAGAACAATAGCATTGATTTTGTGAGTAGCTTCTAAGTGCTCTCCACCCTTAAAAAGAATCCCATTTTCTGCGCCTTTTCCTGTTCCGACCATGATGGATGTTGGGGTTGCGAGACCAAGTGCGCAAGGGCAGGCAATAACAAGCACGGCAATGGCTGTTTCAAGAGCTGACGCAAAGTCACCAGGTGTGATTATAAAGTACCAGACAAGGAATGTAACGATTGCGATTGCGACAACAATCGGTACGAAAATTCCAGAAATCTGATCTGCCACACGCTGGATTGGCGCCTTGCTTCCTTGAGCGTCCTCAACCACTTTAATAATTCCGGCAAGGGCGGTATCTTTGCCAACCTTCGTCGCGGTCATCGTCATAGTGCCATTCTTATTGATGGTAGCACCGATCAAAGAATCGCCAGCTGCTTTTTCAACAGGAATTGATTCACCTGTGATCATCGCTTCATCTACAGCGGATTGGCCGGATATGACCTTGCCATCGACCGGAATCTTCTCTCCTGGTTTAACGATGATGGTATCATTTACTCTTACTTCCTCAATCGGGATTTTGAATTCCTCGCCATCCCTGATGACAGTCGCCTCTTTAGCCTGCAGGCTTAGAAGCTTGGAGATTGCTTCAGTTGTGCGTCCTTTAGCAAGAGCTTCAAACAATTTCCCAACAAGGATCAAAGTAATCAGGACAGCACTTGTTTCAAAATATAAATGCGGCATATAATCCGGATTTCCAATTGTTTTAATAGCCTCTGCCAGACTATAGAAATACGCAGCCGATGTACCAAGAGCCACCAGAACATCCATATTCGCACTCTTGTTCTTAAGCGACTTATAGGCACCCACATAAAATTGCCCGCCAATCCAGAATTGGACCGGAGTTGCCAATAATAGCTGGAACCACGGATTCATCAACAAATGTGGCATCGGCAGTCCAGTGTCCCAGGGAGCGTGGCCTATCATTGTATATAGAAGCGGAAGTGATAAAAGGATGGATATAAATAACTTCCGTTTCTTTGCATTGATTTCTTCTTCTTTTTGCTGAGCCTTTGCTTCCCGCTGCACTTTTTCCTTTGCATCATAGCCCAGATCCTGGATTTTCGAAATGATTTTATCGGCTGACAGGACAGCGCTATTAAACTCTACAGAAGCAGACTCGGTCGCAAGGTTAACGGTTGCTGAAACCATTCCGTCCATTTTATTAAGGACTTTTTCAATCCTAGTTGAACAAGCTGCACACGTCATACCGAAAACATCCAAATCCATCTTTTCGTTTCTGACCCCGTACCCCAGATCGTTGATTTTATTGAATATATCGTCAGGTTTAATTTTTTCTGATTCATATGTGACTGAGGCATTTTCCATCGCAAGGTTCACGGTTGCTTCGACGCCTTCGATTTTATTAAGGACCTTCTCTATCCTTGTAGAACAGGAGGCACAAGTCATACCTGTTATATCGACAGTCATTTGCTCTTTCATCAATTACACCCCGTTTCAATCGGAAAATTTTAATATTCTCTATAACAATTACTATACCCCTGTATAGTATATTTAGCAACCAAAAAGTTTGTGTTTTTTTTATTTTACCCTTAATTGTGAATACAACAGTTAAAAATGTCACATTTATTGCTTACTGCTATATGCGTACTAAAATTTTAAAAAAAGCCTGGCATCTGACAGCCAGGCTTCTCCTATATTTTCTTCACTTTTTCAAAGTACTCTTCCAGGGTCCAATCGTTTTCATAAATTTCAATTGCTGCCCTGATCCCCACATACCTAAAATGCCATGGTTCATACATATAGCCGGTTATATCTTCTTTACCTCTGGGGTATCTGAGGATAAACCCGTATTTATGGGCATTGTGGGCAAGCCACACCCCTTCTTTCGTTGAGCCGAGCTGTTCATTGAGATTAAAATTGTTAGTTTTACTTGAGATGTCCATTGTCAATCCCGTTTGATGTTCACTGCTTCCAGGTCTGGCAACGGCCTGAAGTGCTTTTTCTTCGCCAACTTTGTTCACTTCAGCATTAAAAAGGGTTTCTTGGCGTCCATATGATCGGTATCCAGAAACAGCAGCGAGTTCAATTCCGTCAGACTTCGCTCCGGCAAACATCTCTACCAATGCATTCGCAGCCTCTTTCCTCATCAGGCTCTTTTCAAGTTTCGCATCTCCAAAAGAGAATGGAACATTCGGTCGAACTAAATCTGCCGGTATATAGTTTTCCGGCAACCCGAATATTTTGTTAACGAGTGACATCGTGTTTTGCGGATTCTGGATGACATTCTTCCCATCTGAATTTTGAACGACATTGAAATAGGCGGCTTCTAGTGTTAATTCATCTTCTGCTGGCTTGTCCTCTATAGGAGGGTTGTTTTCTGTGTTTTGTTTGGGTTCATTAACTTCAGCTGGCTGGTCATCCTGATCATCTTGTCCAACTAATTTATCTCCCAAATAAGGAATTTCTTGAAGATACGGCTCAACCTGTGCGCATCCTGTCAATAAAATCGGCAATGCGATTATCAGTAATATTTTTTTCATTATGTCCACCAATCTTCAACATTTTAAAGCAATAACACCATTCTAACATTTTCCGGCAAACTTTCGAATGGCCTTTTTTCCCATTATCTCCTTTATTCATTATGCCTGCTTCAGGGACTGTGCAAACTCCTTCATGCGGTGAAAAAGTTAGAATTCCCTTAGATTTATATGAATTCTGTCTTCAACCGACACTTGTTAGATCTACAAAAGACATTTTGAATTCAATTGTCATTTGAAATGTACATTAAACAAGGTTTATTAGACATTTTAAATTCAACTGTCATTCGAAATGTCCATTAAACAAGGTTTATTAGCCATTTTGAACTCAACTGCCATTTGAAATGTCCATTAAACAAGATTTATTAGACATTTTGAACTCAACTGTCATTTGAAATGTCCATTAAACAAGGTTTATTAGACATTTTGGCTTCAACAGGTCTCAGAAATGTCTAATTAAGTCAGTTCTTAAGAAAATTGCCCATAAGAAGACCCTTTCCATAGGGGAAAGGGTTTTCCTCAATTGTTATTCTTTTATAGCAGCTTCGAGTGCCACTTCAATCATATCGTTGAATGTAGTTTGGCGCTCTTCTGAAGTAGTTTCTTCTCCAGTCAGGATATGGTCGCTGACTGTAAGGATTGAAAGGGCTTTACGATCATATTTAGCAGCCAGGGTGTAAAGGGCTGTTGTTTCCATTTCAACAGCAAGAATCTGGTACTGTGCCCACTTTTCCAACTCGGCGTTATCATTGTAGAACTGGTCAGCAGTGAATACGTTACCGACTTTAAGGTTCAACCCTTTTTCAAGGCCTGTGTTGTAGGCTTTGTACAATAAATCGAAGTTTGCTGTTGGTGCAAAGTCTACTCCGCCGAATGTAAGGCGGTTCATTTGTGAATCAGTCGAAGAGCTCATAGCCAGGATAACGTCTCGTACCTTAACGTCCTTTTGGATTGCTCCACAAGTACCAACACGAATCAGGTTTTGGACATTATAGCTATTCATCAATTCATTAATATAAATTGAAATAGACGGAACTCCCATGCCTGTACCTTGTACAGAAACTCTTTTACCTTTATATGTCCCTGTGTAGCCAAACATATTTCTGACTTCATTATATAACTTTGCATCCTCAAGGAATGTTTCTGCAATGTATTTTGCTCTTAATGGATCCCCTGGAAGTAATACCGTCTCTGCAATTTCATTTTCTTTAGCACCAATATGTACACTCATTCAATAATCCTCCATCCTATAGGTTGCTACTTCAAAACTATACCACAATATAGTTAAGCAGGAAAATCTTCAGTTTCATGACAATTTTGTAAAAGGGTAAGCTAAAAATAGCTTTACCACAGCTGAAACAAAAAATTCCATTGTACCAATTGTACAATAATTTGGAAATGAAGGAGAATGAACAATGGGTAAAAAACACCGCAACCGAATCAACTCGCCAAAGAAAAACAATCATATTCCTCCAGAAGCAATTGTTGCTGAACAGGAAGCTCACGGCAAAGAATTTTCAGCTACCGGAAGAAAGAAAAGAGGATAAAGAACAAAAAAGCGAAAGCGCCTCGTCAGCTCCGACAAGCGCTGCCCGCCTTAAAGCACCACGTCCTCCCAAAAGCTACCGCTTTCGGTCGTGCGATGAATCGCTTCGAAGCTTTCGTTATCCTGTGGCTGGCGGGTCTAGTACATCGTGTGCCTCGAAGGGCCGACCGGTGAAGTCGTTCTTTGACTCATTGGGCGGACCGAAATCGAAAAGTATAGCCGACTGCCCAGAAACGCAGAAACTGGAGAATCCGACAAAGAAGCGCTTTTTGCTTCTGCCGGCGGAGTTGAAGTTTCGGAGTCTCTAGGAGGCGACACTAGACAATTCGAAAAGCGGAGGCGACTGCTCAACTCCGACAAGCGCTGGAGGGCCTGACAGTGAAGTCGTTCTTTGACTTCATTGGCAGGACCGAAGCGTCTCGAGGAGTTAGGAGCCGCAGCTAGACAAGT
>NZ_JBIQOE010000257.1:0-3838 GCF_047739415.1 Mesobacillus sp.
CACAACCTGAACAAAATTCATTTTTCCTCATTTGGTTTTATTGTTATTCACATGTGGATAAGTTAAAATTAAATAAGTTTACTTTATGAGTTGTGGATAAATTCAGAGTTGCGAGGATTCCTTTCTTTTTTTCACTAAAGTGATGTGGTATTCTAGTAATTTGTAGAAAACAAACTTTAATCTTTTCATATAAATAATTTTTTTCGGAAAAAGCGGGGTGAGCAAATGGAATTTGATACGATTGCGGCGATTTCTACGCCGATGGGTGAGGGTGCGATTGCGATTGTCCGATTAAGCGGCGATCAAGCTTTTGAAATAGCAGACCGCCTTTTCAAAGGGGTGGGCAGCAAGAAGCTTAGTGAGGTGGCCTCGCATACAATCCATTACGGCCATCTGATTGATCCGAAAACGGGACAAGTTGCTGAAGAAGTAATGGTCTCTGTGATGAGAGGGCCGAAAACGTTCACGAAAGAGGATGTAGTCGAAATCAACTGCCATGGGGGTCTAGTTTCTGTAAACCGTGTGCTCCAGCTTGTTCTTAATCAGGGAGCGAGACTGGCGGAGCCGGGGGAATTTACAAAACGGGCTTTTTTAAATGGACGGATCGACCTTTCCCAGGCGGAGGCAGTTATCGACTTGATAAGAGCGAAAACAGACCGTGCGATGAACCTGGCACTTGGCCAGATGGAGGGACGCCTATCCAGGCTAATCCAGAAGCTGCGCCAGGAAATTCTTGAAATTCTTGCGCATGTGGAAGTGAACATTGATTATCCTGAGTATGACGATGTAGAGGAAATGACGCATAACATGCTTTTAGAGAAAGCGAAGTATGTAAAAGGTGAGTTGGAAAAGCTTCTGCAAACTTCACAGCAAGGGAAAATCCTTCGTGAAGGACTTTCAACTGTCATTGTTGGCCGCCCTAATGTAGGGAAATCTTCATTACTGAACAGTCTCGTCCATGAAAATAAAGCGATCGTAACAGACATCCCTGGTACGACCCGAGATGTCATCGAAGAATATGTGAATGTCCGCGGCGTGCCTTTAAGACTGCTCGATACCGCGGGAATACGGGAAACGGAAGATATCGTTGAACGAATCGGCGTCGAACGCTCTCGCCAGGTTCTGAAGGAAGCGGATTTGATATTGCTTGTTCTGAACTATTCGGATGAGCTTTCGGAAGAGGATCGGAACATTTTCAGAGCGGTGGAAGGCATGGATGTCATTGTCATCGTCAATAAAACCGACCTGCCGCAAAAAATCGATTTGGATGAAGTGAGGGAGCTTACGAAGGATTATTCGCTCGTAACGACCTCCTTGCTTGAGGACAAGGGAGTGGATGAGCTGGAAGAAGCAATTTCAAGCCTTTTCTTCTCAGGTGCGATTGAATCAGGCGATTTGACATACGTTTCGAACAGCCGACATATCGCGCTCCTCAACCAGGCTGTCCATTCGATTGAAGAAGCGGTCAGCGGCGTCGAAATGGGAACGCCAATTGATATCGTCCAAATCGATTTGACTCGTTCCTGGGAGCTGCTTGGCGAAATCATTGGTGAAAGTGTGCATGAAAGCTTGATTGATCAGTTATTCTCCCAGTTCTGTTTAGGGAAGTAAAAATAAAGAAATTATTTTCGAAAAACTTTCTATAAAGCTACGGCTAAATTGTGATATAGCGCTTTTGGACTATAAAGATTCTTTTTACTTATAGATTTGTATGCAGCATAAAAGGAGGCAGCAGGATGGGTTATGAAGCCGGAAGTTTTGATGTGGTTGTAGTTGGTGCCGGTCATGCGGGCGTTGAGGCGGCCCTTGCGCCGGCACGCATGGGTGCGAAAACCGCGATGATTACCATCAATCTTGATATGATTGCGTTCATGCCGTGCAACCCGTCAATCGGCGGACCTGCAAAGGGAATTGTTGTACGGGAAATTGACGCTTTGGGCGGCGAAATGGGCCGCAATATTGATAAAACATACATCCAGATGAGGATGCTGAATACAGGAAAGGGACCTGCAGTACGTGCGTTGAGGGCCCAGGCTGATAAATTCGATTATCAGAATGAAATGAAAAAGACGATGGAAAATGAAAAAAACCTTACATTGGTACAGGGCATGGTTGAGCGCCTGATCGTTGAGGACGGCGAATGCAAAGGGGTCATTACACAGACTGGAGCCATTTATCGCGCTAAGACGGTCGTGATTACGACTGGTACGTATATGCGCGGGGAAATTATCCTTGGCGAATTGAAATACTCAAGCGGTCCGAACAACCAGCAGCCGTCAATCAAGCTTTCGGAACATCTCGAGGAGCTTGGCTTTGATTTGGTTCGTTTTAAAACAGGAACACCGCCGCGTGTGCACAGCGACTCTATTGATTATTCTAAAACAGAAATCCAGCCTGGTGACGATGTTCACCGTGCATTTTCTTACGAAACGACGAAATACATTACCGATCAGCTTCCTTGCTGGCTGACTTATACGAATGAGCGTACACACCAGCTTATTGATGAGAATCTACACCGGTCCCCAATGTATTCCGGAATGATCAAGGGTACTGGCCCGCGCTATTGCCCATCCATTGAGGATAAGGTCGTTAGGTTCAATGACAAGCCGCGCCACCAGATCTTCCTGGAGCCAGAAGGAAGGAATACTCAGGAGGTTTATGTGCAGGGATTGTCAACGAGCTTGCCGGAAGAGGTCCAGCATAAAATCCTTCAGACAATACCTGGCCTGGAAAAGGTTCAAATGATGCGTGCCGGTTATGCAATTGAATATGATGCCGTCGTGCCGACGCAGCTTTGGCCAACACTGGAAACGAAACTAGTTAAAAACCTTTATACTGCTGGACAAATCAATGGTACTTCAGGCTATGAAGAGGCTGCCGGCCAGGGAATCATGGCTGGAATCAATGCGGGCAGAAGGGCTTTGGAAAAAGAGGAAGTCATCCTGAGCCGTGCTGATGCCTATATCGGTGTATTGATTGATGATCTTGTGACAAAAGGAACGAATGAACCGTACCGTCTATTGACATCAAGAGCGGAATACCGCCTGCTTCTGCGACATGATAATGCGGACCTTCGTTTGACCGAAAGAGGTTACGAAATCGGCTTGATTACCGAGGAACGCTACCAGAAGTTTTTAGCGAAAAAAGAAGCAATCGAAAGTGAGAAACAACGCCTTCAATCTATCATCATCAAACCGACAGCGGAAGTTCAAGAGTTGATTCGTTCGCTTGGAGGTAGTGAGTTGAAGGATGGCATCCGTGCTTCAGATTTATTGAAGCGTCCTGAGGTTTCTTATGAGCATATCAAGCAGCTCGTTCCTGCAGCTGGCGAACTTGATTTCGAAACAAAGGAACAGACAGAAATTCAAATCAAATATGAGGGATATATTGAGAAGTCGCTTCAGCAGGTAGAAAGGCTGAAAAAGATGGAAGACAAGAAAATCCCCGAGAATATTGATTACGATGCCATTTCTGGATTGGCGACAGAGGCTCGCCAAAAATTGAAAGAAGTACGTCCTCTAACACTGGCGCAAGCATCGAGAATCTCAGGTGTGAACCCTGCAGATATCTCAATTTTGCTTGTTTATCTGGAACAAGGGCGTATTGCACGGATCAAATAGTAAGTTTTTAAAAAAAGATAATAAAGTATAAATTTCACTTGAGAATTGTCCAGCTCCAGCGCCTAGCCCCTCGAGTCACTTGTCTAGCTGCGGCTCCTAACTCCTCGAGACGCTTCGGTCCTGCCAATGAAGTCAAAGAACGACTTCACTGTCAGGCCCTCCAGCGCTTGTCGGAGTTGAGCAGTCGCCTCCGCTTTTCGAATTGTCTAGTGTCGCCT
>NZ_JBIQOE010000258.1:0-8448 GCF_047739415.1 Mesobacillus sp.
ACAAAGGCAGGTGCTGCTCCTCTTCCTTCGCAACCTGCAAAAAGCAGCACTAACAAACAGAAACTAATAATTAACGAGTTCCTCATAAGTCCCTCTCTTTTTTCCGGAATTTAACATACTGCCAATCTCGAAAACATATAATCTCAATATATATTATTCAATGGCTTGGAATTTTAAAATCGACAAGTTAATAATTTGTGACGGAGAGCCAGGAGACCACATCTATTGCCTATGATGGATAGGCATTATTTGTGGTCTCCTTTTTCATAGAGGATGTAAATGATAGCGCTTTTAAGCGGAAAGGGTGGCAATCATGAAGAAGGTGGAATTGATAGGTGTCTCTAAATCCTACGATAAAAAAACAGAAGTTATTTCAGATATTACTGTCACGATTGAACCTGGAGAGTTTTTCGTCCTTGTCGGTCCTTCAGGCTGCGGGAAAAGCACGATGCTGCGGATGATTGCCGGCTTGGAAGAGATCACGGGCGGTGTTCTGAAAATAGGTGATGTCGAGTCGAACTGGCTCCCGCCCAGCAAAAGGGATATTTCGATGGTCTTTCAAAACTATGCTTTATACCCTCATTTAACGGTTGAGGAGAATATCGTTTTCGGCCTCCATGTAAAAAAAGTGCCTAAGCCTGAACGAAAAAAGCGATGCGAAGATGTTGCCGAAATGCTCGGGTTAACTCCTTATTTGAAAAGGAAACCCCGTGAGCTGTCCGGCGGCCAAAGACAGCGGGTTGCCCTGGCCAGGGCCATCGTCAACCAGGCACCGATTTGCCTGATGGATGAACCTTTATCAAACCTGGACGCTAAATTAAGGGCCCATATGCGCTCGGAAATCAGGCAGATCCAAAGGCGTCTTGGTATCACGATGATTTATGTCACCCACGACCAGGTCGAGGCGATGACGATGGGAGACAGGATCATGATTCTCCATGACGGCAAAATCCAGCAGATTGGCCAGCCAATCGATATTTATAACAATCCCGCCAATCCTTTCGTCGCGACATTCATTGGTTCGCCGCCGATGAATATTGGCGAAGGGAAGGTGGGCAGTGCAAAAAATGAGATTGTTTTCAGCGAGGACGCAAAAATAGCTGTTCCGGAAGAAGATCGTTCATTATTAAAATCCGACACAATCACCATCGGCGTCCGTCCTGAGCATTTAAAGGCGGCGACAAAAGAGACGAAAGCAGAAGATAAAGTCTATGTAAAAACGACTAATGTAGAGGTCCTTGGAAATGAAACGATCTTCTCCTTCGATATGGGAGGAAGGGAATGGATGGCGAAATGGACCGGCCAATGGAGGATTGATGTCGGGGACATGGTCCCGATTGTCATCAATTACGACTCTCTCTGTTTGTTTGACAGCGAGACGGAAAAAATCATCAAAACTCCATCGGATATCGAGAACCATGTTTTTGATAAAGAGGTGTTCATATGAAGGCAGACGCAGCCAGTACTCCTCCAAAGCAGCTTGGCTTGTGGAGGAAATCGCTTAATGCGCGCACAGCTCTTTTGTACCTGTTTCCGTCGATTCTTCTGTTTGCGGTGTTCATTTTTTACCCGATGTTCCGGACGATTTACCTGAGCTTCTTTCTGACCGACCAGCAGGGAGCAGCTGCGCTTTTTGTAGGCTTTGAAAATTATGCCTATTTATTCGAGTCAAGGGAATTCCGCAACAGTATCAAGGCAACGGTGCTGTTTGTTCTCTATACCGTACCGACAGGGGTCATTATTGCGCTATTCCTCGCGTTGATCGCGAATGAAAAACTGAAAGGAATTGGCTTTTTCCGGACTGTTTATTCTTCAACTATGGGGATTTCGGTCGCTGCTTCCTCTGTCGTCTGGCTGTTCCTGTTTCATCCAAGCATCGGTATGTTCAACAGGCTGCTCAATGTCATGAATCTGCCAGGCGTCCAGTGGCTGCTTGATCCTGATTGGGCGCTCGTGTCGATTTCAATCTCGACGATCTGGATGAATATCGGCTTCTCGTTTCTCATCCTGCTTGGCGGGCTGCAGAATATTGATGAATATTTATATGAAAGTGCCAGGATCGACGGTGCCGGCTACTGGTACCAGCTGCGCAGGATCACGATTCCAATGCTGTCGCCGACATTGTTTTTCATCATCACGATTTCTCTGATCAATGCGTTCCAGACTTTCGGGCAGGTCGATATTTTAACAAAAGGCGGGCCATCCCAGGCGACAAACCTGATTGTTTACTCTATTTACCGGGAGGCATTCGTCAACTACCAGTTCGGCACAGCAAGCGCCCAGGCTGTCTTTTTATTCATCTGCATCCTGATCGTGACGATCCTGCAATTTAAGCTTGGAGAAAAGAAGGTGCACTATCAATGATGATGTCGACACCGAAAAAATGCCTGTTTTATGTCTTGCTGTTCATTTCGGCATTCCTAGTGTTCTTTCCGGTTCTTTATGCATTCATGATCAGCTTCATGTCAGGCGGGGAAATCCTCCAGGGCAAATTTTTTCCTGAGTCAATCCACTTTGATAACTATATAAAAGTGTTCGACCGCCTGCCGCTGATGAATTACTTGATTAATAGCTTCATAGTGTCGTTTGGGGTCATGCTCGGCCAGCTGGTCGTCTGCAGTCTGGCGGCCTATGCTTTTGTTTTCATCCCGTTTAAGGGAAGGGATTTCATCTTCTTCCTCTTTATATCAACAATGATGATTCCTTGGGAAGCTACGATGATTCCTAACTTTTTTACCATCCAAAAGCTGGATTGGATGAATACTTATCAAGGTTTGACAGTGCCGTTTTTCGCGCTGGCTTTCGGAACCTTTCTGCTGCGCCAGCACTTCAAGACGATTCCGAAAGAGCTGCATGAAGCGGCAGAGGTGGCAGGGCTCGGTAAGTTCGCCTTCTTTTGGAGAGTGATTCTTCCTGTGTCAAAAACCAGCCTTGTCACACTCGGTGCCTACGGGTTCCTGACGACATGGAATATGTATTTATGGCCTTTGCTTGTCACAAGCACGGACCAGGTAAGGACAGTTCAAATTGGCTTGAAGCAGCTCCAGTCACAGGAAGTCGCGACAGAATGGGGAGTCGTCATGGCGGGAGTGATCGTGGTCATCATCCCGACACTGCTCTTGCTTTTTGCCGGCCAAAAGCAGCTGCAAAAGGGATTGACTCAGGGAGCTCTCAAGTAATCCATTTGGGTTCAACTTCTGGTTTTCAGAAGTAACTTATAAATTTTTTAAAAAAGGGGTGTTCAGCAAGATGATGAAAAAGTTCAGATGGTTCCTCGTGATCAGTGCGATTTTCAGCTTAATAGTCATGTCGGCATGTTCCAATGATGCAAGCAAGGGAGATGACATAGACAAGGAGAAGGATGGCGGAACGAAGCCTGGCGAGAAAACAGAAATCTCGTTCTGGCATGCGATGTCCGGACCGGGCCAGGAAGCACTTGATGGCATTGTCGCGGATTTTAACAATTCCCAGGATAAAGTTGTGGTCAATGCAGAATTCCAGGGTACTTACGAAGAAGCGCTGACAAAGCTTCGGAGTGTTGGCGGCACCGATAATGCGCCGGCGATCATGCAGGTGTTTGAAGTAGGGACTAAGTACATGATTGAAAGCGGCTTTATCGAGCCAATGCAAACTTTTATCGATAAGGACAATTACGACCTGTCCCAGCTGGAGGAAAACATCCTGAACTACTATAAGGTCGATGGCAAACTATATTCAATGCCGTTCAACTCCTCGACACCGGTGATGATATATAACAAGGATGCTTTTAAGGAAGCAGGTCTTGATCCGGAAAAAGCTCCGCAAACATTCAGTGAGGTAAAAGCGGCTGCAGAAAAACTGACGAAGAAAAACGAACGTTTTGGATTCTCGATGCTGACATATGGCTGGTTCTTTGAACAGCTTGTAGCGACACAAGGCGGCCTGTATGTCGACAATGATAATGGCCGTTCTGATGACGCAACAAAAGCTGTGTTCAATGGAGAAGAAGGACTGCGAGTCTTCAAGTTCCTTGACGACATGAACAAAGCCGGCACCTTCGGCAACTACGGAACGAACTGGGATGACATCCGTGCCGCTTTCCAGACAGGAAAAGTCGCCATGTACATGGATTCATCCGCAGGAGTTGCCGGCGCGATCAATAACTCTTCATTTGATGTAGGAGTTGCCTATATTCCTTACCCGGATGAAGTCGAGAGACAGGGCGTCGCGATTGGCGGGGCGTCACTATGGATGAGCAAAGGAATCGGCGAAGATAAGCAGGAGGCAGCATGGGAATTCATGAAATTCCTCGCATCACCTGAAAGTCAGGCAAAATGGCATATCGGAACAGGCTACTTCGCAATCAACCCGGCAGCCTATGAAGAAGACATCGTGAAGAAAGAGTGGGAGAAGTACCCGCAGTTCAAGGTTACCGTAGACCAGCTTCAGGATACAAAACCATCCTTCGCGACCCAGGGTGCATTGATTTCCGTCTTCCCTGAATCGCGCCAGCAAGTCGTAACTGCGCTTGAAAACCTGTACCAGGGAACACCGCCACAGGAAGCACTCGACCAGGCAGCAGAAGGAACAGACAGGGCAATTGAGATAGCGAATAAAACGAAGAAGAAGTAACAATATAGTTGTATAGGGGGGACCGCTTTTTCACGGCTGTTTTGCAGGGTGGAGGAAGGGTTTCCTCTTTTTAATGAAGGATGTTTTTTAGAATCAATGGACTTATGAGCATTTAATAGGTTTTGCGCCAAGAACCAAAGTTTCCGAAAAGAGACTTAGTGAAACTTAAAAAAGCTTCAGAATCGGAGCTTTTCGTTTGTTGTATAAATTTGATTAGCAAGTATAGTGACTGCTGCACTGAGCAGTACAGTAGCTAATAGTAATGGTGCATATAGAATGGTTTTTTGTCTTGGTTTTTTTCTTCTGCATTTCCTTTAGCGTTAGACATCAATTTTCTTTAAGATTGATGGTATCTGGAAAACTGTTTCCAACGGGAAGAGATCCCTATAGCTTTGCGTCATCATTTTTCAATGATTTTGTCCCTAATTGTCGGATAGTGCGAAAAATATTCAGAAAATAATTTTGTCGTGGTATTTCTATTTGTTAAAATAGAGTTGTTCTATATAACGAACAAGGAGGGGTTATATGAAGAAATTCACTAGTCTTTTGCTGGTGGCTATCTTGCTGTTAAGCATACCGGTATCTACGTTTGCAAAACCTGAAAAGAAGAAGGTGATCGACTATGTGGCGTTAGGCGACTCTTTGGCTGCAGGCTGGACACCAGATGGTCGAAAGGATTCTGGCTACGGTGAATACCTAGCAGAACGTTTTGGACAGTCACAATATACAGTGAATCTAGATAATTACGGAGTACCAGGTTTTACCTCTACTCAATTGAAGAATCAAATAATCACAAATGAATTAGTCCAGGATGCAATAAGAAATGCGGAAATTATCACAATCGATATTGGAGCGAATGATGCACTTCAGGCACTCAAGACTGGTGACCCACTGATTGTCGGGCAAGCTTTGGTAAATGTGAAAAATAATTTAGATTACATTCTAGCAAAAATAGACTCGCTAAATCCTTCAGTTGATGTATATGTGATGGGCTATTATAATCCATTTCCATATCTGGACAAAGAACACCAAGCGCCATTAATGTCATTACTAGATAGCCTAAACAAAACGATTGAAGGAATTGCAAAAACAAATAAGGATGTTTATGTCCCTACAGAAAAGGTCATAGCCAAGCATTATGAAGAGTACTTACCCAATCCACAGGATATACATCTAAGCTTGGAAGGATATCGAACAGTTGCTAAAGAATTCTGGAAGGCCATAATGAAAAATCAATATTAAGTCATATGCCTGTTTTCTGCGAAGGAAACAGGCTTTATTATTTTTAATAAAAATACCCTAAGGGTATAAAAATAATACCTTACCCTTTATAATGAAATCAAGTAGAGTTTTTTCGTTTTTGGTATGTCAGTTAAAAAGGGTGAGCCTCTTTCATGACAATAAATAAACATAAAAAAGAGATATTGAGTATGTTAATTCAGAGGGATCTATATATTCCTATTAAAACACTCACCAAAGAACTGGGTATCACCAGGAGTACTGTTTACCGTGATATAAAGGGGATTAATGATTGGCTGGAGAGACATCATCTGCAGCCTGTTCATCATGCACGGAATAAAGGGTTTTATTTGAATCCGACTGAAAAGGCACCAATAAAAAACAAACTTGGAAAACTAACACTGGCCCCTGAATACCAGCTTTCAGCAAAAGAACGAAGAGCCTGGATAGGAGTCTTGCTATTAACCAGGGAGAAGCCGGTCTTTCTGGATGATTTGCTGAAAAAGCTTAATGTAAGCAGGAGTACAATTTTTCGAGATTTAGAACAATTGAAGGCGAGGCTTCTTCGCCATCGGTTGGATTTGCAGAAGGAAAAAGAGCATGGATACCATATCGTAGGAGCAGAGGAGGATAAACGGCGCAGCCTTGTCCATTTCCTTGCCAGGATTCATCCTGTAAAAGAAAGTCTCTGGTTAAGCTTAGAACAACAAATCTCAGAAGGAACTTGGACGACTGAATTATTTGCTTCACCTGAAGCAGCTGGGATTTTCCGTATTTTAATGGAATCTGAAAAATACCTTGATATCCATTACCCTGATGACATGATGGAAATCCTGAGCGTTCACCTGCTGTTCTTGCTAAGAAGATATCGTCAGGGAAAGACGATGCACATGGACCCGATGGAGAAAGTTATCCTGAAGCCATCCGAAGAATATTCGGCAGCTAAATTTATCGGCAATCAAATCGAGGAACAGTTCGACTTGAGCATTCCAGATGATGAACTTTGTTATATCACCGTATGCCTGATGGGGGCGAAGACAGAGGAGTATTGTCCGAGCAGTGTAGGGGAGGCCGAGCTCGCAATCTTGAAAAAAATCATTAAAAAGATGGTCAGTGATTTTGAAGAAGATTTTCACCTGGCTTTCCGGGACAGGGACGTTCTTGAACGCAGTCTATATTTTCATCTGAAGTCCGCCTATTATCGGATCATTTATGGACTTGAATACGACAATCCACTGGCTGAATCAATCATCAGCAATTTTCCGGATCTGTACAAGAAAACAAAAAAAGTAATACATTACCTTGAAGAGGTCATTGGCAAAAAGATCTCAGATGATGAAGTAGCATTGATTGCCATGCATTTCGGCGGATGGATCGAACGGGCAGGTGTATGAAAAACAAAGAAAGTGGCGAATAGCCACTTTTTTAATTATATTCTTTTAGCGCCAATGAATCTTGGCTTCCAATATGAATTATTGATGCTTGCGATTGATACACCCTTTGAAGTCGCAGAGTGAATCATTTGACCATTTCCGATGTAGATGGCGACGTGGGTTACTTTCTTGCCACCGCTAGTTGCATAGAATAATAGGTCGCCTGGCTGTAAAGAAGAAACTTTCGTACCTGCCTTGCTATACATTTCTGATGCTGTACGAGGCAGCTTGACGCCTGCCTTGCCGTATGAGTATGTTACTAAGCCTGAGCAGTCAAAACCGCTGGTTGTGTTGCCGCCCCATTTATACTTGACTCCCAAATTGCTTTTCGCAACTGAGATTGCTTTGGCTTTATAATCGGCTGGTTTTGGAGTTGAAGCGTTTGCGACTGCAGCAGCTTTTGGTGCAATATATTTAGAGCTTACATAACCTGTTTTCCCTTTTGTTGAAACTTTTGCCCAACCTTTTGATTGGGAAGACAAGGTAACTAACTGGTTCTTAGGAAGTTTAGCTACAATTTTTCCAGAAGTAGCAGGTTTATTGCGCATATTTAATGATCCAGAGTTAACTTTCACATAATAAGTCGTTCCAGAGGCAGAGGCTTGATTGATAGACGTGTGACTGTAGCTACCAAAGCGAAGAGCAACATAGATGCTAGGATTCTCTTAAACAAGTAGTTTTACCCCCGTTAGTTAAAAGTTAAACCTAGTATATAGCGAAGGGGGTTACAAATAAATAATGGAAGAATTACATTTATATTACAATTTGCGACAATAATTCCATGGATTATGATGAATTAGATAGAAATATATCAAGAAGAGATGCTGAGGAAGAGAAGAGGATAATAGGAGTAGGGGAACACTATTTTCTTTCAGTTCTTTATGAACTATAAATGGAAAGACTGCTAGTATAAGAAACAGATGGTTCTTAACAGCAGTCTTTCTTCTATTAATGTCAACCATTTTTCTATGCTCATTCCAGCTGAATTCACTCCACTTTCATTATTCATTTATTTTTGGCTTTTTGGATTGGTTACTAATTGCTTTTAACAACCATAACTTTTCCTCCGGGCTCAACATGCTCCAGCTTCCTGCTTTTACTTTCATTTAAAACACTCCTTTGAAATGTATTTTTTTAACTATTGCTTTCTGTAATCCCTATATAC
>NZ_JBIQOE010000259.1:0-13932 GCF_047739415.1 Mesobacillus sp.
TTATTAAAGTTTGTTTTTAAAGATTGAATAAGTCTTGTAGCCGCCTGTCAGGTTCTTGACCTTGAATCCGTTTTGCTGAAGGATACGGGAAGCTAGGTAACCTCTCAATCCAACCTGGCAAGTGATCAGGATTGTTTCATCCCTTGGAAGCTCATCAAGACGATTGCGCAAATCATCCAGCGGAATGTTCTTTGAACCTTCAATATTGCCATCAGCGTGCTCTTTCTCAGTACGGACGTCAATTATGAACGCACCGTCCTTGACTAAATCGTCGACTTCATAGTGCTGGACAGTTTCAATTGTACCGTCAACAATATTGGAAGCCACATAACCAGCCATGTTCACTGGATCTTTTGCAGAAGAGAATGGTGGTGCGTATGCAAGCTCAAGCTCCTGAAGGTCATAGACGCTCAAACCGCCTTTGATAGCTGTTGCGATGACATCAATACGCTTGTCAACACCATCTTTACCAACTGCTTGTGCACCGAAAATTTTGCCAGTCTCTTTGTCGAAAATAAACTTAAGAGAGATTTGTTCTGCACCAGGATAGTAACCAGCGTGAGATAGCGGATGGATATGGACAACTTCATATGGGATGCCCAGTCTGCGCAATAGCTTTTCGCTGTTCCCAGTCGTAGCAGCGGTCAATTCGAATACTTTAACGATTGAAGTGCCCAGTGTACCTGGATATGCGATGTTACGACCATTGATATGATGTCCGACAATATGCGCCTGGCGATTAGCAGGCCATGCCAGAGGAATCATTGTTGGCTGTCCATTGATATAGTCAGTAACCTCAATCGCATCTCCCATTGCATAGATTGATTCGTCAGATGTCTGCAGGTATTCATTTACTTTGATACCGCCGCGTTCTCCAAGCTCAAGGCCAGAGTCAGCTGCAAGCTTGTTTTCTGGACGGACACCGATTGACAGGATGATCAATTCGGAATCAAGAACCTTGCCGCTTTCAAGAACAACTTTTTTGCCATTCTCTTGAACATCAGTGATTCCGTCTCCAAGAATCAGCTCAACTCCATTCTTTCTCAACTCATTTTCAACGATTGCTGCCATTTCTGGATCAACCGGTCCCATAACCTGCGGCAATTTCTCGACTAGAGTGATATTGACTCCAGCGTGTACCAGGTTTTCAGCCATTTCAAGACCGATAAAGCCTCCGCCGATTACGACTGCATTATTCGGTTTGTTATCTTCAAGATATGCCTTGATTTTATCCATATCCGGAATGTTTCTAAGTGTAAACACATTTGCGCTCTTCAAGCCTTCAATAGGAGGAACGATTGGTTTTGCTCCTGGTGATAAAACTAGAACGTCATAGCTTTCTGTGTATTCTTCACCAGTTTGGACATGTTTGATTGAAACGGTTTTCTCCCCACGGTTGATTGCAGTCACTTCGGAGAAATTGCGGATATCTAAGTTGTAACGTGCATTCATGCCTTCAACTGTTTGCAGAAGTAACTTTTTACGATCTTCGATGACACCGCTAATATGATAAGGCAGTCCGCAGTTTGCGAAAGAAATGAATTCTCCTCTTTCAAAAAGAACGATCTCAGCTTGTTCATCAAGTCTTCTAAGCTTAGTTGCTGTAGTTGCTCCACCTGCTACGCCGCCTACGATTACGATTTTTTTACCCATTGTATTGTCATCCTTTCGGTTGAAAAATGTATGTGTTGTATACCCCCATTGGTATATTAACGTGAAAATAGGGGAAATCCAATAGTACTTTGTGAAGGGTTTGTGAATGTTTTTTCAAGTAAAGTAATCCTAACAGACAAAATTCACATCTGGATCAATACATTAATTTTAACGTGTAAATAGGATAATACCGTAGGCGGTTTGTGAATCATTCGTGAATTCTCGATAAATCAAAAGCGGACTATGCTCCCATAGTCCGCTTTTAACCCACCATTATTTGTTTTAGCTCTTTTTTAACGATAATTCACGAATTGCACATCTACTGTAAGATCTGCTTCTTTGACAGCAGTTATGATTTTTTGAAGATCGTCACGGTTTTTGCCTGTGACGCGAACCTGGTCATCCTGGACCTGGCTCTTGACCTTCAAGCCACTGTTCTTTATAAGTGTGTTAATCTTCTTGGCGTTTTCTTTATCGATTCCCTGTACGAGCTTGGCTTTTTGTCGGACCGTTCCACCAGAAGCACGCTCGACTTTCCCATAGTCAAGATTCTTTATAGGGATGCCGCGTTTGATCATCTTGCTGAATAGAACATCCTTTAACTGGTCAAGCTTAAATTCATCATCGGAAATTAGGACAAGTTCTTCTTTATCAAGTGAAATATCACTTTTGCTGCCCTTAAAATCGTAACGGTTCTGGATTTCTTTCATTGCGATGCTGATTGCATTTGTGACTTCAGACATTTCAACCTTGGATACAATATCAAATGAGCTCTCTTTAGACATGGTTACCTCCGAAATAAGGAAATTTTGCAGCGCCAGGAGACAAAGGGCTGCCTAAGGCGCTTTCGCTTTTCCTTACATTATAGTAAAATATAGCAGTTCAAACAACTTTACGTAATTTAGAGCTTTGGTTCTTTGGGTAAGATGTTAATAACAAGGCAGGAGGGATTTTATGTCCTTGAACGAATATACAGGTCAGACTTTGGAACTGACCGTAGCAAGGATTGTTGATTTCGGCTACTTTTTAACGGACGGAGAAGAGGATGTGCTGCTCCATTCCAATGATACAGACCGGACATTTGAAGAGGGAGACAAGGTAGAGGTTTTTCTATTTGTTGAATCCAGAGGGAGGCTTGCAGCGACAACGACCATACCGAAAGTTCAGGTAGGCCACTATGAGTGGGTGCCTGTCGTTGATGTTAAGGAAGGTATCGGCATTTTCCTTGATATCGGTATCAGTAAGGATGTTTTGTTAGGTGAGGAAGACTTGCCGGTTGTAAAATCAGTTTGGCCACAAGAAGGAGACTTACTTTATATCACACTCCGAGTAAATCGTAGCAATATGATTTATGCGCGAATGGCAACTGACCCTGTCATTCAGGAAATTTCCGTCAAGGCTACAAGAAGTGATTTTAACAAGAATGTCCATGGCTATATATACCGGACTGCAAGAGTAGGCAGCTGGATGATCACTGCTGAAGGCTTTAAAGGATTCATCCATGAATCACAGCGCCGGACAGAGCCTCGTATTGGCCAGAAGGTAGAGGGAAGAGTTATTGATGTAAAACCGGATGGTTCTGTCAATATCTCGCTTTTGCCGCGCAAGCAGGAAGCATTGGATGAAGACGCTGAGAAGATCATGGAATACCTGGAGCTCCGTAATGGCGCAATCCCTTACCATGACAAGAGCATGGCCGAGGACATCCAGGAACGCTTCGGCATGAGCAAAGGCTCCTTCAAGAGGGCAATGGGAAGGCTTATGAAGGAAGGAAAGATCTACCAGGAAGACAACTGGACATATAAAAAAGAAAAATAGAGCCGTGGGGCTCTATTTTTTTTATAGGTGATCTGTTTTCTTGGAGTATTGATTCTTGCCTGCTTTGCGGTTCTTTTCGCGCATCATATTTTTTTCATGGCGAAGGGCATTGTTGTCCTTTGCTTTTTTATCATTATCAGATGTATGTGGCATTTAAAAAACTCCTTTCAGGTTAGGTACATTTTATTTTCCCTAAAACCTGATAGGAGTATGTAAATTTATGATGGCAGTTTGTTTAAAAAGAAAATTGCTATCGTACCAGGTCCGGTGTGAGAGCCGACCGCTGCACCAATAGAAGTTATGAAAACATCCTTTGCATGGAGCTCCTCCATGATCATATTCTTCATCTCAGTCGCTGTTTCGAGATCATCTGCATGGCTGATGCCGACAACCTGATGTTCAAAAGCCTCGCCGCGTTCCTTCATTACGTCGATAATCCTACGGAGAAGCTTTTTCTTTCCGCGGATTTTTTCAAGCGGAACCAGTTTCCCATCCTCAACATTAAGCAGCGGCTTAATATTCAACAGGCCGCCTACGAATGCGGAAGCTTTTGACACGCGTCCACCCTTAGCAAGATGGTCAAGGTCATCTACAGTGAATAAATGCTCCATATGCTGGCTGTGGAATTGGACAGCTTCAACGATTTCTTCCTTTGAAAAATTCTCCTTCGCCATCCGTACTGCTTCCATAACTACTAGTCCATGTCCAAGTGATGCACATTTTGTATCGATGATCGACAAGTTGAAGTCAGGGTAGTCCTCCTTAACCTGCTCGGCAATCATGACGGCTGTCTGATATGTTCCTGACAACTGTGAAGAGAAAGCTATGTATATTCCATCTTGCTTATTCTCGGCCAATTCAGTAAAAGCTTCTTTAAAACCAGCAGGAGAAGCCTGTGAGGTCTTTGGAAGGTTGCCAGCACGGATTTGATCGTACACTTCTTTTGGCTGGATTGTTCGTAGGTCTTCATATTCATTGCCATTAATAAGGACCTTCAACGGAAATAGTATTGCATCATTTTCTTCATAAAAACTCAATGGCAAATCACATGCACTGTCAGCCATGATTTTTACTGACATAACTTTCACCTGCTTTCAACCTTATTATGTTAATAGTTTATAGGGAATATGGGAAAAAGACAATTAAATATAGTGATTTTCGGCAAAATAGGGGTACAGGAAGAATAGAAAAGAATAAGGGGGATTTACATGGTCTGGTTGGAAACAAAAAAAATCATCATCGTGGTGATAGGTGCATTCTTGAATGCTATGTCGCTGAATTTCTTCTTAATTCCCGCAAATGTCTATGCCAGCGGCTTTACCGGAATCGCGCAGCTCGTTTCGAGCATACTTGGAGAATTCGCGCCATTCAATATTTCTACCGGTATTCTTCTATTACTATTGAATATTCCGGTAACAATCCTTGGCTGGAAGAAAGTTGGGAAATCATTTACGCTTTATAGTTTTATCTCCGTTCTGCTTTCATCTTTCTTTCTTGAAATCATTCCGGTAAAAGAAGTATCGAGTGATATTCTGCTGAATGCCGTTTTTGGGGGAGTCATTGCCGCGCTAGGTGTTGGACTTACCCTGAAATGGGGGGCTTCCACAGGAGGAATGGATATTATTGCAATGGTCCTGTCACGAATGAATGATCGTCCGGTCGGTACATATTTCTTTACCTTGAATGGCATCATTATAATGACAGCTGGCTTTGTATTTGGCTGGGAAAACGCTCTTTATACTCTTGTCGCTCTGTATGTGTCGACACGGTTAATTGATGCCATACATACCCGCCATGAGAAACTGACGGCGATGATCGTTACGAAGAAGTCGGATGAATTAAAGAAGGCCATCCATGACAAACTTGTACGCGGCATCACACTGCTGCCTGCCAAGGGAGCTTTTTCAGGAGAACAGAAAGAAATGCTTATCATTGTAGTTACAAGGTATGAATTGTATGACCTGGAACACATTATCAAGGAAGTCGATCCTCATGCGTTTACCAATATTGTTGAGACAGCTGGGATCTTCGGTTTTTTCCGAAAGGAGTAATCACTGAAATGGAGGTTTGGTAAATGAGGAAGGTCAGTTTGTTGTTCATTTTGCTGTTGATGGCCGTGGCACCTGCCCTGGCGATTGGGGAAGAAAAACAGTCACCAGCAAATCTTGAATACAGTTTTTACATTGACCCCTTAGCAGGTCCTGAAAAAGCTGAATTCGAGATCGTCCTGCAAAACCAGGGGAATACAGAGCTCTCTTTTGAATTCCCAACATCCCAGAAATATGAAATTACCGTCCTGGATGCTAATAAGAAAAAGGTGTATCTATACTCAAAAGGAAAATCATTTACCCAGGCTTTTGAAACCTTGACATTGAAACCGCAGGAGAAAATGAAATGGGTGGAAGGCTGGGATTACTCGAATGCAGGAAAAAGAGTCCAGGAAGGAGAATACACGGTCACTGCACAGTTGAAAGCAACTAGCATCAACGGAAAACCTGTCGGAGACAAAAAGCATCTGACTGATACGAAGACAATGTATATCCCTGGGGAAAATCCTGTTTTTAAAGGTGTTATTTCACAGGGGAGCAAAGGCAAATATAAAATTATGGGTGAAGCCCGGCCAATCCATGGAAAGTTCTTTTATACTGCTGAGGATGGACATAACCAGTTGATCCCTGAAACAGAACTTGTTCCAGGAGGAGCAAAATACCCACAGTGGAAGCCGTTTTCGCTGGAAATTTCAATACCAGAAAGCAAGCTTCCGCAAAATGGATCAGTCATTCTTAATCTATACGAACGCAGCAAGGATGGCGAAATCATCCATAACTATCCAGTCTTGCTTGAAAGGTTCAATAATCATAATTAGCAAAGTAAAAGCTGGCGGAAAAAACTCCCGCCAGCTTTTACTTTTTACTTGCATTCAATTGAATTCAGCTCGTCCTGAAATGACCGAAGCTGCTCTTTTTCAGCCATTGTCGTATTGGCATAGGCTGATGATAGAGCATTTTTAGCTGTATCGATGGCTGCAGACTGTTCCGCAGGCTCCGCAGTCTGAGCTAACTGGACAGCCTTCCTAGCTTCCTGAAAAAGCCTGTTTCCCATTTAAATTCCCCCTAAAGAGGACTCTCTGACATTCGCCATCTTCTGAGCTTCAGCCTCGGCATAAGTGGTGTGGTAAGGGATTCGTTCATCATGCTTGGAGACAGTATCTACCCCTTGCTGTACAAAACGCTTGGATTTATTGCTTTTACCCATCGTTTTACCCCTCCATCTACGAGCGAATTTGAAACAGGCATTAACGCCGCTTCGCTTATAGTATGCTCTTTTGACATGAAATCAAACGGTACAGTGTCAAGTTCATATTGGAATTGGTACAAGCAATGTTTAACATTTATCTGACAAATTGTGCAGCGATAGAATCAGGTACGTCTCACGGACAAAACACAGCGGAAATCAGCAGGAAAGTGTCCGATAGAGCCTGTCTAACGGACAAATACAGCGGGAATCATCGGAAAAGCGTCCGATAGAGCTCTTCTATCGGACAAACGCAACAGTAATCATGGAAAAAATGTCCGATAGAACCCGTCTAACGGACAAACATAGCGGGAATCGGCAGGAAAGTGTCCGATAGAGCCTGTCTAACGGACAAACGCAGCGGGATTCAACAGAAAAGTGTCCGATAGAGCTCTTATAACGGACAACCGCAACCGGAATCAACAAAAAAGTGTCCGATAGAACCTGTCTAACGGACAAACACAGTGGGAATCAGCAGGAAAATGTCCGATAGAGTTTTCCTATCTGACATCTTCCATAATGTGATGAGATTATAATGCTTTCAAATTAAGCAAGTCGTTCAAATAAACGCCAATGCCATCTTCTTCGTTTGTCAATGTCATGTCGTTCGCGATGTTTTTCACTTCGTCGACGGCATTGCCCATCGCGATTCCGCGGCCTGCGTATTCAAGCATTTCCAAATCGTTATCCTCATCGCCAAATGCAATGATGCGGTCAGCTGGGATTTGGAAGTAATCTGATGCTTTCTTTAAGCCAACTGCTTTGTTCAAGCCGTTTTTTACGATTTCGACGACGTGGAACGGAGCAGCCCAGCTTCTATGGTCGATCACTTCGGCATGGACTTCTGACAGGTGGTTACGGATTTTACGGACATGCTCTTCATCAGCGTGGATCAACATACTAGTTGGAGATGTCTTCAAATATCTTCTCAAATCGCCGGTCGTGATATTCGGATTTCCCATATTAAAAATGTCCATCAATTTTTCATCATGATAATGTACGTATACATCGTCGATTACTTCGGCAATGATGTTGTGAAATTTGAAATCATCAAGTGCTTCGACTATATCCTTTGCCACATCAATTGAAAGTGGAGAATGGTGTACTCCCCAGCTATTATCAAGCGGGTGATGGATAAACGCACCGTTGAAGTTGACAATTGGTGTATCAAGTGCAAGCTCATGGTAGTACATCTCGCTGGAACGGAATGGTCTACCTGTCGCAATCATGACAACATGGCCTGCTTCCCGTGCCTTTTTAATTACGTGTTTGTTCTTTTCTGAGATAGTTTTATCATCTGTAAGTAAAGTTCCGTCAAGATCTAATGCAATTAAATGTTTATCTGTCATAAATACTCCTTCTTAACTCTTTTTTTTACATCGTATGCGTATGATTGGCTCTTTTTTCGTAAGAGTTCTACAATACATATATTGGATGATGGTTAATTGGTCTTATAACCACTATGGTAACCATTTTACATATAAATTGTAAAAAAATCATTTTAGATACTTAAAAGTGCGGTAAATTTAATGTCCGCTTGCTTCAGGAGGGTTAATCATTGATTTTAGTCGAGAAGAAACGCATTGAACATATTCCCGTTCTCCATATTGTAAAACAAAAGCAATTTTCAGATAGAATGCCTTTAATTGTTTTTCTCCATGGGTTTACGAGCACAAAAGAACGTAATATGCATTATGCTTACCTTTTTGCCGAAAAAGGCTTTAGGGTCATCATGCCAGAGGCGAAATATCACGGAACTCGCAGTGAAGGATTGTCAGAAGCTGAGCTTAGCTTCCGCTTTTGGGAAATCGTCATCACGTCTATTGAGGAGCTTTCGACGATCAAGAAGGAGTTGGTTGAGGAAGGTTTGGTGGACCCAGCTAGAATCGGTGTTGCCGGTACATCGATGGGCGGAATTACGACACTTGGTGCACTGGCCAAGTATGAGTGGATAAAAGCAGGTGTCAGCCTGATGGGGAATCCTTCATTTGAGGAGTTCGCATTATGGCAGCTGAACGAAATGGAAAAAAGGAATGTTCAGATAGGTTTATCCCAAGAACAAATATCAGGCTTGCTAAATCAGATAAAACAGTATGACCTAAGCCTGCAGCCTGAAAAATTGAACAAACGTCCGCTGTTATTCTGGCATGGAAAATTAGATCCGGTCGTACCATATCAATCTGCGTATGATTTTTACGAGCAAAACAGGAAAAACTATGAGGGAATAGACGGAATTCTTGAATTCATCACAGATGTAAATGCTGGACACAATGTGTCAAATGCGGGTGTTGAGGCAACTGCAAATTGGTTTGAAAAGCATATCTAATGGCTTTCTGCTTTTAATGGATACAAATCATTGTTATGATAGTAATAGGTTACAGCAATAAAAAAGGAGTGTTCACCGATGGATGAAGAATTAAAAGATAGCATTATGGGTGCGCTTGAGATGGTCGTTGACCCTGAACTTGGCGTCGATATCGTTAATTTAGGGCTTGTATATGATGTGGATTTGAACGAGGAAGGACTTGCGACAGTGACAATGACATTGACGTCCATGGGCTGCCCGCTTGCAGGTACGATTGTTGAGCAGGTTAAATTGGCTCTTGCCGACCTTCCAGAAGTAAAAGATACAGAAGTTAATATCGTATTCAACCCGCCATGGTCCAAGGACATGATGTCCCGTTATGCGAAAATTGCTTTAGGCGTGAGAGATTAAATTTATTCTAACTATGAAGCAGCAGGAAGCATCCTGCTGCTTTTTCTGTTGTTGTGAGAAATCACAAAAAAATTCGTTGCGGATAACTATCTGGGTTTTCTTAATCCAGCTCCAGTGCCTAGCCCCTCGAGACGCTTCGGTCCTGCCAATGAAGTCAAAGAGCGACTTCACTGTCAGGCCCTCCAGCGCTTGTCGGGGCTGAACGAAGCGCTTGCGCTTTTTGTTCTTCCAGGTCACAAAATTGTCATACAAAAAGGCAATTACGGGTCTATTTATGTGAGTTAGTTCACTTAATCATGTTGGAAACACTTATATACTTCTTTTATAGAGAAGTACTTAAGGAGGCGCCAATGATGTTTGAAAGAGATTTTAACAAAGACCCATTCATTGTGATTTGGGAACTTACTAGAGCCTGCCAATTAAAATGCCTGCACTGCCGTGCGGAAGCCCAATACAGAAGAGATCCGCGTGAATTGTCCTTTGAAGAAGGTAAAGCGCTGATTGACCAAATATATGAAATGAATAATCCAATGCTTGTGTTCACGGGTGGAGACCCATTGATGAGGGATGACGTTTTTGATATCGCAGAATATGCAGTCAAAAAAGGCGTGCGTGTTTCGATGACACCAAGCGCGACACCTAATGTGACAAAGGAAGCGATTGAAAAGGCGAAGTCAGTTGGGTTGTCCCGCTGGGCGTTCAGCATTGACGGACCAACAGCTGAAGTCCATGACCACTTCAGGGGAACAACAGGATCTTTTGATTTAACGATGGAAAGAATCAAGTATTTGCATGAGTTGGAAATCCCGATTCAGATCAATACGGTTATTTCCCGATATAATATTGAGTATTTAGATGAAATGGCAAAGATGGTTGAAGATCTGAATTGTGTACTTTGGAGTGTATTTTTCTTAGTTCCGACAGGACGCGGACAGGAAAAGGACATGATCTCACCGGTAGAGCATGAGAAAGTCTTCACCTGGCTGTATGATTTGAGCAAAAGGGTTAAGTTCGACATTAAAACGACTGCTGCGCAGCATTATCGCCGGGTTGTCATCCAGCAAAAAATGCGCGAAGCAAAGGATCATACAGAAGAAATTGATTACTTGACCGCACTGACAAAGGAAGGGTTGACTGGCTCCATCGACGGTCTTGGACGCGCGCCAAAAGGAGTCAACGATGGCAATGGCTTTGTGTTCATTTCCCACGTTGGAGATGTTTATCCAAGCGGACTGCTGCCTGTAAAAGCAGGGAACGTAAGGGAACAGCCGCTTGCTGAAATTTACAGAGATTCTCCTGTCTTCAAGTCATTGAGGAATCCTGACGAGTATAAGGGAAAATGCGGAGTGTGCGAATTCAGGCATGTATGCGGGGGTTCACGTTCACGGGCATACGCCATGACTGGTGATTACCTGGAGAGCGAGCCATTCTGTGTATACATTCCTAAAGCGTTGAGAAAACAAAAGCAGGAGAGCTGATGAAACTCTCCTGCGGGGTCGATAAAAAAGCGAGTGAAGCCACCAATGGCATTCACTCGCTTTTTTTATGGTTAAGGAATTTATTAAATTATTGAGTTGTGGATAACTTCATGAAGTTATCTTAATCCAGCTCCAGCGCCTAGCCCCTCGAGTCGCTTCGGTCCGCCCGATGAAGTCAAAGAACGACTTCACCGGTCGGCCCTCCAGCGCTTGTCAGGGCTGAACGAGGCGCTTGCGCTTTTTGTTCTTGTTAATCTATTGAACAAAACACCGCCGGGCAGTTTTCGCAGCCGATTTCCTGGCGTAAATAATCTACATCATGGACCAGGATTTTCCCTTTTTTAATTGAAATGATTCCTTCTCGCTTCAGGTCATTCAGGATACGGTTTGTGCTTTCGCGCGAAGTTCCACAGAAGTTTGCCAGCTCCTGGTTCGTTAAAGGCAGGTCGATCAAAATGCCAGTGTCTTTATGGACGCCATAGCTGTTAGTCATACGGATCAAGGTGGAGAATAATGCTCCTTTTTTTCCGTTAAGCACTAAATCGCGGAATTTAGTCTGTGTTTTCCGGAAGTGATCACTCATCCACTTCATGAATTCAAAAGCAAGTGTTGGATTGTGGAATATTTCCTTTTCAATCACATCTTTTCTGATTGCCGCTATTTTCGCATCTTCCAGGATTAGCGCACTCAAGAGATACTTAGGTGCATCAGTAAAAAGTGTCAATTCTCCACAAATATCGTTTTCCCCGCAAATTCTTAAAGCAAGCTCGCGACCATCCTGGGTGACTTTGCTGATTTGGACCTTGCCGCCCAGGATCAAGTAAAGCTCCTCTGCCTCCATGCCTTCCTGGAACAGGTATGAACCTTTTTGTACCTGGATCGTCCGGTCGGCAAACTGGAGTAATTCTTTAATTTCAATTGAATGAGTTGCTTTAGTTGTATTTGGCATGGTCATCACCCTTTTTTAAATTTTAGCTCTCTACAGTAAGAGCTTTTTCCGTGGCATTAACTATATTTACACAATAATAACATCGAGATAGTGTTAACTAAATGATGATTAAGGAAATGTCAAAATCTCGTCACAATCTAAGATCGTTTTGTTCACATTTTCGAAACAAAGTCGGTCTATGTATATTATATCGATAAAAAAAGTCCATTGTTTCTGATGTTTAGAGCTATCTGTGACAGTTTATTGAACAAAAAAGCAGGTGTGAAGTTCGTCATATCTTCAGGTTCTGATTTTTCTTACTATTTACACAAGGTACTGTTCGATTTTTTATTAAAATTCTTTGGGGAAGAGGGGGAAATCATGAGAACTCAAAAAGTGCAACTGCCGCTCCAAACGCTAAGTCTTGTTGCCGGGTTTATGGTATGGGTTATTTTATCGGCATTAATGCCCTTCATCAAAGAGGACATGGAGCTGACTGCGAACCAGATTGCGATGGCCACTGCCATACCAGTGGTCCTCGGCTCTATCCTGAGAATCCCGATTGGATACTGGACAAACAAATATGGCGCACGAAAACTGTTTTTTATCAGCTTTGCATTCCTTTTGTTTCCGGTATACTTCATCAGTATCGCTTATTCCTATATTGATTTATTGATTGGAGGCTTGTTTGTCGGTATCGGGGGAGCGATCTTCTCTGTAGGTGTAACATCGCTGCCGAAGTACTATCCGAAAGAACGCCACGGTTTCGTAAACGGTATATATGGTGTAGGAAACCTTGGGACAGCCATTACAACGTTTTCAGCTCCTGCTATTGCATCGCAGCTTGGCTGGCAGCCAACAGTAAAGATTTTCATGATCTTGCTTATAGCATTCGCATTCCTTAACTTTTTTCTAGGTGATAAAAAAGAGCCTAAGGTCGTTACTCCTTTAGGAGAGCAAATCAAGACCGTATACAAAAACCAGAAGCTTTGGGCTTTAAGCTTGTTCTACTTTTTAACCTTTGGTTCATTTGTAGCCTTCACGATCTATTTGCCGAATTTCCTTGTATCGCATTTCGAGCTTGATAAAGTAGATGCTGGCCTTAGAACTGCAGGCTTTATTGCACTGGCAACATTTTTCAGGCCGATTGGCGGTTGGCTGGGTGATAAATTCAACTCGTTCGTCATTTTAATGTTGGTGTTTGCAGGAATGACAATTTCGGGAATACTGCTCTCGTTCACGCCTTCGTTAACTCTGTATTCAATTGGCTGTCTCGCAGTCGCAATCAGTGCCGGTGTTGGAAATGGAACTGTCTTCAAGCTTGTACCGCTTTATTTTTCAAAGCAAGCGGGGATCGTCAACGGTATTGTTTCAGCAATGGGCGGTTTAGGAGGCTTTTTCCCGCCGCTTATCCTTGCATTCCTGTTTAACCTTACCGGACATTACGCAATTGGTTTCATGGCATTATCCCAGGTGGCACTGGCAAGTCTGATCATCGTTATCTGGATGTACTATCAGGAAAAATTAAGTCTTGCTAAAAATATCATTGACCACACAGCAGAGGGAATAATGGTTACAGATGTAAAAGGAACGATTGAAAAAGTAAATCCAGCTTTCACGACTGTAACAGGCTACAGTGCAGAAGAAGTTATTGGGCAAAACCCCCGTATCCTACGGTCGGGTAAGCATGGAAAAGATTTTTACCAGGCAATGTGGAAATCCGTAGAAGAGCATGGGTTCTGGCAGGGGGAAATTTGGAATAAAAAGAAGAACGGTATCCTTTACCCTGAATGGCTCACAGTCAGCCCTGTAAAAAATGAAGCAGGTGAAATCAAGAACTTTGTCGGCATGTTCAGTGAAATCCCTGTTAAAAACAAATAAACTTTTAAAAGCTGCATCAAATCCTTGATGCAGCTTTCTATTTTAGATAATATGACAACATGATGACAATTCTCGATAAAAACACTATCCTGGCAGTTTTTATGTTGTAATATAGACATAAGGATGAAATCTACTATTTTAATAGAGGGCTATTGATGTTACTG
>NZ_JBIQOE010000260.1:0-3332 GCF_047739415.1 Mesobacillus sp.
CTGTATAGGATCTCAGAAAGAGATAAAAAAGTAATAACTTTTCAGAGACGTTTTTTTTACTCGTCAATAGCCAAAAAAGCCTATTTTAAAGGATTTTAAGCTATAAAAAGGCTTTCAAAATGGAAATGTTCATAAATTCGCCCTATTTTTTCAAAAAAATTTTCTTGTAAAAGAAGGAGATTTGATTTCAACGTGGAATTATTTAACTAGAATTTTATCTATTTGTAAAGGTGGTGAACAGAATGGAAGTAACTGACGTAAGATTACGCCGCGTTAATACAGATGGACGGATGAGAGCGATCGCTTCCATCACGCTTGACAACGAGTTTGTTGTCCATGATATCAGGGTGATTGATGGAAACAACGGCCTATTTGTTGCAATGCCAAGTAAACGCACTCCAGATGGCGAGTTCCGTGATATCGCGCATCCGATCAATTCGGGTACACGCGGAAAAATCCAGGATGCTGTTTTGGCAGAGTACCACCGTTTAGGTGAATTAGAAGTCGAATTCGAAGAAGCTGGCGCTTCCTAGAATATATAAGTGTATAACATCAAGAGCCTGCTGCTTAAGTTAGGCTCTTTTTTATTTCCCCGGTTCGTCCCCTCTTAAACCTCTTTTTTTAAAAAACTTCTTTTATAATAATTGTCTAGCTCCAGCGCTTGTCGGAGTTGGGCGGTCGCCTCCGCTTTTCGCTTAATACTCTCCCCCCTAAACTGACAAATAATTGTACTTGTTCTTCTATTCTTGAAATGGCCGGCTATTTAAGATATATTCGTAATGGATAAAAAGGTAAATTGGAGGCCTGCTAATGTCTAATCGTTATGCAATCATTTTAGCAGCCGGTCAGGGAACAAGAATGAAGTCCAAATTGTATAAGGTACTTCACCCTGTATGCGGCAAGCCAATGGTACAGCATGTAATTGACCAGGTGAAAAGTCTTAATATAAACGAAATTGTGACCATTGTCGGTCATGGAGCAGAAAAAGTGAAAGATCAGCTAGGTGAGGACAGCCAGTATGCCCTTCAGGCTGAACAACTGGGTACAGCTCATGCTGTGCAGCAGGCAGGGGACATGCTTGCAGACAAAGAGGGAGTCACAATCGTGGTCTGTGGTGATACTCCGCTGATCAAGGGTGACACAATGGAGGCTCTTTTCAAACATCATGAAGAGACAGACGCCAAAGCAACTATCCTGACTGCGAGAGCTGAGGATCCAACTGGCTATGGCAGGATTGTCAGGAACGCGGAAGGTTTTGTTGAAAAAATCGTTGAGCATAAGGATGCGAGCGAACAGGAAAGAAGCATCAATGAAATCAACACTGGTACATATTGCTTCGACAACAAAATGTTATTCGATGCGATTCAAAATGTATCAAACGATAATGTCCAGGGAGAATACTATCTTCCGGATGTCATCGAGATCCTGAAAAACCAGGGCGAAATCGTTTCTGCATATGTGACGGATAGCTTTGCTGAGACACTTGGCGTCAATGACCGCGTGGCTCTTGCGGAAGCTGAACGCACGATGAAAAAGCGGATCAACGAGTATCATATGCGCAATGGCGTATCGATTATTGATCCTGATAACACGTATATTGGACCGGATGTGAAGGTTGGACAGGATACGGTTATTTTCCCGGGAACAACACTTTCTGGCAGCACAGTCATCGGTTCTGAATGCCAGATTGGACCAAATACTGAAATCAGTAACTGCGAAATTGGAAACAATACGGTTATCCGCCAATCAGCTGCCTTTGACAGCAAGATTGGCTCTGAAGTCAATATTGGGCCTTTCGCGCATATCAGGCCAGATTCTGATATCCATGATGAAGTGAAGATCGGCAATTTTGTCGAAATTAAAAAAGCGGTATTTGGCAAAGGAAGCAAGGCTTCCCACCTAAGCTATATCGGTGATGCAGAAGTCGGCGCTGATGTGAATATCGGCTGCGGCTCGATCACAGTGAATTATGATGGCAAAAACAAGTTCTTGACCAAGATTGAAGATGGCGTATTCATCGGCTGTAATTCCAATCTTGTTGCACCAGTGACGATTGGGAAAGGTGCATATGTAGCAGCCGGTTCCACGATCACGGAAGATGTTCCAGGTGAAGCACTAGCGCTTGCGCGTGCTCGTCAAGTCAACAAAGAAGATTATGTAGGGAAAATGAACGTAAAGAAATAAGAGTCTTGGAGGTCCATAATGTCAAACCAGTATCTTGACCCAAATTTGAAGGTTTTTTCACTTAACTCAAATGTTGAACTTGCCCAGGAAATCGCGAAGGTAATCGGGGTAGAGCTAGGGAAATGCTCTGTATCCCAGTTCAGCGACGGAGAAATCCAGATTAACATTGAAGAAAGCATCCGTGGCTGCGATGTGTATGTCATCCAGTCAACTAGCTCTCCAGTAAATGAAAACATCATGGAATTACTGATCATGATCGATGCATTAAAGCGTGCATCAGCTAAAACAATCAATATTGTTATGCCTTATTACGGTTATGCGCGTCAAGACCGTAAAGCACGCGCGCGTGAGCCAATCACGGCTAAGCTTGTGGCGAACCTGCTCGAAACAGCTGGTGCAACTCGCGTGATCACGCTCGATCTTCACGCTCCGCAAATCCAGGGATTCTTCGACATACCAATCGATCACTTGATGGGAGTGCCAATTCTTGCTGACCACTTCAACAGCAAGGAACTAAATGGAGATGTCGTCATCGTTTCTCCAGACCATGGCGGTGTTACTCGTGCAAGAAAAATGGCTGAAAGACTAAAGGCGCCAATCGCAATCATTGATAAGCGCCGTCCGAAGCCGAATGTTGCTGAAGTCATGAATATCGTTGGTAATATCGAAGGCAAGATCGCAATCCTGATTGATGATATCATCGATACAGCTGGAACAATTACATTAGCTGCAAATGCTTTAGTTGAAAATGGGGCACTTGAAGTTTACGCTTGCTGTACACACCCTGTATTGTCAGGTCCTGCAATTGAGCGTATCGAAAACTCCAAAATCAAAGAACTGGTTGTGACAAATACAATCGCGCTTCCGGAAGAAAAGCGCATTGACAAAATCGATCAGCTGTCTGTTGCTCCATTGATTGGGGAAGCGATTATCCGCGTCCACGAAGAGCAATCAGTCAGCACATTGTTTGATTGATTTTTATAAGGGATTTCAGGCTTGCCATGCGGCAAGCCTACTCTTGTTTCTGATTACTTTTATATACGGTCTAGGCTGACCAAGGAGCTTGCGCTTTTTTCATGCCTTTCCGAAGAAGAGGCTGAGGCTGTCAAGAAAAGCTGGTTATTGTGACAGGTTTTGAGGATACAGGG
>NZ_JBIQOE010000261.1:0-17874 GCF_047739415.1 Mesobacillus sp.
CATCATAGGAACAAAAGTGTATGTCATTCTTTCATCTATTAGAGAAAGAGCATTTGGGCTTAACCAATAAATGAATTTGTCTGATATCTGTGCAATAACGGAGAAAATGATCATATTCCAGAAAAACATCACCAAAATAAATTTTTTCATTTAACCTCCGGCGAACTAATCTATTTTTTCTTCCATTTTACGGAACTTAAGACATATTTTAAAGGAAAATCTTCCCTTAATATCTCCTTGTGTTACTATAGGAATATACGTTCGGTTGATGAGAGGCTGGGATTTGTATGTTGAAAAGCAAAGATGATGTCATACAGTTAATTCAAAGCGACGATACAATGATGGAGATTATACAAGCCGCCAGCACACTGAATTTGCCTGACTGGTGGATTTGTGCCGGGTTTGTTCGGTCGAAAATCTGGGATGAACTGCACGGATTTAACGATCGCACCTTAACTCCTGATGTCGATGTGATCTATTTTGACTCAGTAAACAATGATGAGAATGACGAAAAGCTACTAGAGAAACAATTGAGAAGGATTTTACCTAATGTACCCTGGTCTGTTAAAAATCAAGCAAGGATGCATGTTGTAAATCGGATTCCGCCCTACACTTCTTGTGAGCATGCGATCTCAAAATTTCCGGAAACGGCCACGGCTCTTGGCGTAAAATTGGACAGTGAAAATAACTTGGTCTTGACCGCTCCTTGTGGAATAGAAGATGTCCTTAATCTGGAAGTGAAACCGACTCCTTTTTTTACAGAAACAAAAGAACGCGCCGCGATTTATGAAGACCGGATTGTTAAAAAGAATTGGAAAGCTATTTGGCATAAGATTAATGTCCATCATGCCACAGTGTCAAAACCCCATTTCAAATAGCTCCGCAAAGTAAAGATCCTGAAACTTCTTGTGCAGAATGCCGGTATAGTAGGCAAGGGGATTTTTCACCGTCACGTTTGTCTTCATTTTGCGAACCAACTGCTTTAAAGAATCCAGGGAAACAGACAGAATGGTTTCTGTCTCCCTTTCTTGATTATTTTTATAGGCAGCAATCGTTGTCATTTTCCAGAATTCCTCGATTGCCTTTGCGCTTGGAAAGATGTATTTTGCCAGGTCGACAAAAGGTTTTGGAATTCTGTCACTGACGAAGAGATAATCTTCTGGTGCCTGTTGAGAAGCTGTTTCTTCACGTTTATTATTCTTTATAGTTTTAGTTTCAGAAAGAATAATAGTTTTATTAGGGTGGTTCATTTTTTCCTTTTTCGGTAGTTCATTGTTGGGAAAACGATTGAATACATATAGATTGCTGGATTGTGAACCGTTCTTCCGTTCTGTTTCGTATACGGTGAAGATCCCAAGATTGCTTGCTTTACTGATCATTCTTTTAAAAGTGGAACGGGAAATGCCGAGCTCGTTGTATTCCTCATGGATGGCTTTCAGCACCGTTCCGATTTTTGCGTTGCTGACACCTGGGATTTTTGCCGCGAACCTGGCAAGCCTCTTTAATCCTACAAGCTCTCCTTTTGAAAAATCATGCTTATGTACAGCCAGCCACATTTCCAAATGCCGATTAAATTCCTCCAGCGAACTGAACTGCGAATACCCTTCAAAACCTTCAATGACCCCTGATTTAATTGTCATCTTTTTGCACCGCCCTTTCACTGTCTATATACAGGTGGGCATTTAAAAGGGACATGTAGGATAGTGGATTTTTGTGTCTGATTTGTGACAGATTTAAAGGGCGTTCAGCTGCGAAAAATTCCACTGAGAGGTACATTGTATAACTTTTTAGTGAAGAAGATTGAGCTTTCAATTCTTACATATCTGTGCACAAAGTCATAGCATGAATACATAGAAGTTAATATCTGTATACTCCTGCCTAGTAGGCTTTGCATCATCCCCAAAAAGATTGACACTTTTTTACTCTAAAATTACAGTTCTTTAACAAATCGCTAGAAAAGACAGGATATCCAAGTCGTTGTCGAATTTTATAGGTATAGAGAAAAATAGGGGGCAATATCTGAAGTTAATTAGGGGGACTGTAAATGCTAGAGTTTGAAAACAACATCGATCAATTTGCCACTATAAAAGTTATTGGGGTTGGCGGCGGAGGAAATAATGCTGTGAACCGGATGATTGAAGACGGCGTGCAGGGAGTGGAATTCATTGCCGTGAATACAGATGCGCAGGCTCTTAACATGTCAAAAGCGGAAGTCACGATGCAAATCGGCGGTTCGCTGACCAGGGGCCTGGGAGCCGGTGCCAAACCTGAAATCGGCAGAAAGGCTGTCGAGGAAAGCAGGCAGCAGATCAGGGATGCCCTGCAAGGTGCGGACATGGTGTTCGTAACGGCCGGAATGGGCGGCGGAACCGGGACCGGAGCTGCGCCAGAGATTGCCCATATCGCACGCGAACTTGGTGCACTTACAATTGGAGTGGTGACTCGTCCGTTCACTTTTGAAGGCCGCAAGCGGGCACAAAATGCGGCAGCCGGAATTGAAGAGATGAAGAAAGCCGTTAATACATTAATCATCATTCCAAACGAGCGATTGCTAGAAATCGTCGACAGGAAAACACCAATGATTGAAGCCTTCCGTGAGGCGGACAATGTCCTCAGGCAGGGTGTCCAAGGCATTTCCGACTTGATCGCCGTACCAGGCATGATTAACCTTGACTTTGCTGACGTGAAAACGATCATGTCCAACAAAGGAACGGCGCTTATGGGAATCGGTGTAGCTTCAGGCGAAGACCGTGCTGTCGAAGCTGCCAAAAAGGCCATCTCCTCACCATTGCTTGAAACAAGCATCAATGGCGCGAAAGGAGTTCTGATGAACATCACAGGCGGCATGAACCTCAGTTTGTATGAAGTCCAGGAAGCGGCCGATATTGTGGCAGCTGCAACAGATGACCAGCTTAATATGATTTTCGGATCTGTCATCAATGAAAATCTGGATAAAGAAATCATGGTGACCGTGATTGCGACCGGCTTCGATCCTAATGAGGAGGAAGCTCCGCTGTCGAACACATCTCGCCGACCTGGAGACATGATTGCCAATTCCCGTGAGCAATACCAGTCTCATTCGAGACAGCGAGAGGCTGTTGCCTATGCAGAAGCGGGGGATTACGGGCGAGGCAAAAACTATAGCCAGTCCGGCAGCTATGGACAATCCGGAGACTACAACCAATCCGGAAACTACAACCAATCCGGCAATTACAGCCAGCCGCCTGCCTACGAAGAATCTGAGAATTACGAACGGGGTACCCAGCAACAAGACGACTCGCTTGAAATTCCATCGTTCTTGCGGAAGCGAAGCAGAAGGCGGTAATACAAGCTACACAAGGCCAAATCATTTGCGATTTGGCCTTTTAGAATAGTTAAAAACAAACGTTCATTCCGCATTTTTAACGTATGAGTTAATTAAAATTAGGGTTGGATCATGGAGCCATTAAGAAAAGAAGCTCATGTGCCTGCGCTTATGTGGGCCTTGTATAAAACCCCTGGTTCTTCCAGTTTTTAGGTTTGAACTGTCGTTAAACCCCTGCTTTTATCAAACTGTGAAAAGGGTATACATATTTAAAATACATTACACATGAAAGAGGGGAGATAGATGGCAAATTCTACAGTGATCCAGACGACGTTAAGAGGAAAGGAACTTTTGTCGAATCCTTTTTTGAATAAGGGTACTGCTTTTACCAAAAAGGAACGGGAGGAGCTTGGACTTGAAGGGTTATTGCCGCCTCAGGTGCTCACGCTCGATGAACAGGTCAAAAGGGTTTATGAGCAGTATTCAATCAGGACCACCAATTTATTTAAAAATGGACTCCTTTATGACTTGTATAACCGCAATGTTGTTTTGTTTTATCGGCTGCTAAAGGATCATTTGAGTGAAATGCTCCCTATTGTCTATACGCCAACTGTCGGTGAAGCGATTGAGCAATATTCGCAGGTTTACCGCCGGCCGGGTGGATTGTATTTATCGATTGATGACCAGTATGGGATTGAAACGGCTTTTAAGAACCTCGGACATTCTAAAAACGGAATTGATTTGATTGTCGTCACCGATTCGGAAAGCATCCTGGGCATTGGAGACCAGGGGATCGGCGGCATCAATATCTCGATTGGTAAGCTTGCCGTTTACACAGCGGCCGCAGGGATCAATCCCAGCCGGGTTCTGCCCGTGGTGCTGGATGTCGGAACGAATAACAAGGCTCTTGCGGACGATCCGTTTTATATTGGAAACGAGTTCCCGAGGGTCCGTGGGGAGCGTTATGATGAGTTCATTGATACGTTTGTCTCAACAGCAAGAAATTTTCATCCTGATGTCCTGCTGCATTGGGAAGACCTGGGCAATGTGAATGCCCGGAAAATCATGGAGAGGCATGGAGATAATATTCTCACCTTTAATGATGATATCCAGGGAACTGGTGCTGTCACCCTCGCCGCTCTAAAATCCGCATTGAAGATGACAGGGAGTTCATTGAAGGATCAGCGGATTGTTGTCTTTGGGCCTGGTGCTGCCGGAATTGGGAATGCAGATCAGATGGTGGATGCCATGGTGTCTGACGGGTTGTCAAAAGAAGAAGCATATGACCAGTTCTGGGCAGTTGATTACAGAGGCCTTTTGACGGAGGAACATCACGATGTCCTGGATTTCCAAAAATCATATGTCCGCGGAGTTGATGAAGTGGACGGCTGGGAACGGAATGACGAGGGCATCATTCCATTGATGGAAGTGGTCAAAAGGGTGAAACCGACGATTCTGATCGGTACATCGGGACAAGCCGGAGCCTTTTCAGAGGATATTATCAAAGAGATGGCGACGCATACCGAGCGTCCAATCATCATGCCGATGTCCAATCCCACGTTACTGGCAGAGGCAGTCCCGGCTGATTTGATTCAATGGACAGAAGGGAGAGCCCTGGTTGCAACGGGTAGTCCGTTTAATGATGTAGAATTCAACGGAGTTTCCTATGAAATTGGCCAGGCTAACAATGCCTTTATCTTCCCGGGTCTCGGGCTCGGAGCCATCGTGGCAAAAGCAGAAATCATTTCAAAAGGAATGTTCACTGCTGCTGCAGACGCTGTTGCAGACATGTGCTGCAATGATCAGCCAGGCGCATCACTTCTGCCGAACATCGACAAGTTGCAGGAAGTATCTGAAAAAGTTGCGTTGGCAGTTATCGATGCTGCTATCTCGGAGGGAATCGCCAGGGCAGATATTACTGATGTTGAAAAGGCAGTAGCAGAGTCTATGTGGAAGCCTGAGTATAAAGAGATTAAAAGGATTACCATTTAAACACTTGTGTTAGAATCAATTTCAGGGTTCACACAGCTTTTATAGGAAAGAGGCTGGTGAATTTACATGTAAAAAGAAATTCCATTTTGCTATCCGGTCAATTCTCTTTAGGATTGGCTTTTTTGTTATTGTTGATTATTTTTAGGCGTGATGGTAGCTGTTTACTTAACTTTTAATCCTTGCTGAATCAGAATTATGTGTCTTATTGGTGACCTCTTTTTCTTGTTTCTGAGATTTTAGGGCACCAAGTAATCGCTGTTGACTGATGATTTTGTTTCATTTTTGTCGAAAGTCATTTGCAACTCATATTTGAAAGTTGAAACAAAATCTGATACGATTAAATCGTACACGATTCAATTTACTCTAAGGAGGAACTATAAATGAAAACTGTTTACGATTTTACGGTGAAAAAAACAAATGGCCAGGAACAATCTTTAAGTGAATACGAAGGAAAACCAATGTTGATTGTCAATACTGCTAGTAAGTGCGGGTTGACACCTCAATTTAAAGGGCTGCAGGAATTGTATGACCAATACCAGGTGAAAGGTTTAGAGATTCTCGGGTTCCCATGTGGCCAGTTCAATGATCAGGAGTTCAATGATATTGATGAGACAACGCAGTTTTGCCAGATGAACTATGGAGTTTCCTTCCCGATGTTTGCGAAGATTAATGTGAACGGAGCACAAGCAGATCCTCTGTTTGCATTTTTGAAAGAACAAAAAGGTGGTGTCCTCACGAAAGATATAAAGTGGAATTTTACTAAATTTCTTGTGGATGGGAACGGTCAGGTGGTCAAGCGCTATGCCCCGACGACTGAACCTAGTAAAATTGAGAAGGATATCGAAGATCTATTATAAGTTTGTGAAGGATGATTCACTTGGATGATTTTTTAACGCTTGAAAATCAGCTCTGTTTTGCTGTTTATGATGCTGGGAGCCATTTTAACAAATTGTATACAAAAGCGCTCGATCGCTTCGGGTTGACCTATCCGCAATATTTGGTGCTGCTGGCATTGTGGGAACAGGACGGCCTTTCTGCAAAAGAGCTTGGCAAAAGGCTGAACCTTGGCACAGGGACGTTAACGCCGATGATCAAGAGAATGGAAGCCAATGAATGGCTGAAGAGGGAGCGTTCTACCGCAGATGAAAGGAAAGTCTGCATTAGCCTGCTCCCAAAAGCCTTAGAACAAAAAGAAGCCATCGTGGAAAAAATCGCCACAGAATTAAAGCTATGCAATATTGAGTATCAAGAATACAAGCAGTTGATGAAGCAGTTGAGAGTGCTGCGAGGGAAGTTAAAAGAGTATAACCGATTATGAGAGAAGCGCAGGGACGTACCCTGTGCTTTTTTACTTCTATGAAAACTGCTTCCTCACCTGGATTATCAATAGTTTGTTAGACATTGAATCTATGTATTAAAATGCAGATATGGTAAAATTAGGTGATTTCTAGTCGGGAAGTGGTGTTGATTTGGAACTGATCACTATAAACCTCATTTTTTTAACCTTATTTATTTTCATCATCCATTCAATTGAAACTCTTGCTTATGCAGTTAGACTATCAGGAGCGAGAGTTAAAATGATCGCGTCAGCTTTATCTCTTTTTAACATCATGGTCATTGTTTCAAGACTGGCGAATATGATGCAGCAACCCTTTACTGGCAGCCTTATTGATAATGCTCCGAAAGAGAATACCTTAGAGTTTGTAGAAGCTCAATATCGTATTCTTATTGGGGCCTCAACGGTAGGAACAGTATTCGGAATCATTTTGCTGCCCAGTTTTATCGCATTATTTTCAAGAGCGATTATTTTACTGTCAGAGGAGAAAGGCTCTGTTCCATCCTTAATGAAAAGAGTTTTTTCAATAAAATACATTAGGCGCGGGTTAACACATCTAACTCTTCCTAAATTTTCATACTTAAAGGATACTCGAGTTCAAGATATACCGGTAAAACTTTTTGTTGTAAATATGTTCATCACGGCCATTTACACGATTGGGGTTTTATCTGCGCTCTATGCAGCCCTGCTAGCACCAGAGCGAGAAATAACCGCTACAATGGCTTCAGGCTTGATTAATGGGGTTGCAACAATCCTATTGGTTATTTTTATCGATCCCAAGCTCTCCGTCATGGCAGACGATGTAGTCAATCAAAGAGGAAGTTACAATAAACTGAAAAGCATGTCCCTTATGATGGTCACTTCCAGATTATTCGGCACGATTTTAGCACAAGCACTATTCATTTGGGGTGCAAAGTATATCGCCTGGTTTACGAAGTTCATTGTATAGGGATGAGTTGCCTGAGGTTCGGACAGGAATTCGGTTTCTGTGGCCAAAGCTGTCAGAAGTACCCTAAGATCGGACAGGGTTTGGGTTTCTGTGACCAAAGCTGTCAGAAGTAGCCTTAAGATCGGACAGGGTTTGGGTTTCTGTGACCAAAGTTGTCAGAAGTAGCGATAAGTTCGGACAGGATTTGGGTTTCTGCAGCTAAAGTTTTAGTATACTTCTACACTAATTCAATTATCTACTTCATTAATTTCTCTGGGTTTTTCACTTTTATCGAAACAACTTCTCCGCAAGCCAAACAAACTGTATAAATTTTTTCGGTCCCAAGTGTCATCTTTTTATCCACTGGACGAAGGTTGACGAAGTCTATAGCTTGGACAAAAGAACTTCCACCGCAAATATTGCATTTTCTATCTGAAGTAGTCATGATATATTCATCTCCTTTCGTTATATTTCCTTTTACGTTACTAACTCCAAATTGGTTTCAATAATTCTATTAGGTGTATTGTGGTAAAGGAATTTAACATAATAGTCCAGTCTAAGGAGGAGGACACACACACCTTTTTTTGATATAGTCTTTTTAATGACAGTTACCATTCCTTCCTAAAAATTGGTATATGAAAGAATTTCTTGTGAAAGACACCAAATCGGAGATGATATATAATAATGTTCAAGGAGGTGAGAGTAATGGAAAAGCAAATACTAGATATTTTAATGAGTATGCAAAAGGATCTAAGTGAGGTGAAAAGTGATGTAACGAAGATGCAAGTAAGCCTTATACAAGTACATGCAGACATTCACGAGATCAAAACAACTGTAGATAGAATAGAGTTGGCTCAAGCTGAAGATGTTATCGGAATTCTAAATGTAAATTAAAAGAAAACAGATTTTGAAGTTGATTATTTAAACAACAGATTAACAGAGATGGACAAGCGCCTTTATGTTTTAGAAAAAAAGTGAAATGCACCATTATAAAATTCATTTTCTTTAGGCTCTTTATAAGAAATTGTTTGAAGGGGAGGGAAAACTATGGAACAAATTTTAAATCAAATATTGTTTGAAATGAAAAATATGCGTGCTGATGTGAGCGAGCTGAAAGAGATGCGAGCAGATGTCCATGAGTTGAAAGAGATGCGAGCGGATGTCAATGAGTTAAAAGAGATGCGAGCAGATGTCAATGAGTTGAAAGAGATGCGAGCGGATGTCAATGAGCTGAAAGAGATGCGAGGGGATGTCAATGAGTTAAAAGAGATGCGAGCAGATGTCAGTGTGTTGAAAGAAATGCGAGCAGATGTCAATGAGCTTAAAAATATGCGTGAAGATATGGAAGACTTAAAAGTTATGCGTGCAGATTTAAATGATTTGAAAGAAGGTCAGAAAAGACTGGAAATCGGGCAAGAAAATTGCAAAAGAATCTTATCGCTAGTCTGGGATTATACACAGACAAAATTGTTGAACATTTTGATGCTAGTACTGAAGTTTTAAACAAAAGAGTCTATAAAGTGGAAACAGAGATCCAGCGATTGAACAGACAGTAGGCGTTATAGGGGCAGTCTGACTTTTGGCTTCTCATGAGCAAACTAAATGCACCTATGATAAGAAATCATCGTAATTTACTTCACACACCTTCCGAAGACAGAACTTTCCTATGTCCACAAACTATTAATTATTCAACCAGATCCTACCCCTCATTTATCTACCTCTTCTCCAGTTGATTCAAAGGTCATATTTAAAACCAAGTAGAATAGATTCCTCTTTTACCCTATACCCTACGCCTGGCATTTCATTTACAATGATAGTAATAGATTCATATGAAGGATGATGACTTTGGATGTGACGATGAAGAAGGTGGTCGAAGCCAGTTATTTGACAGCTGACTCGGCTGCGCATTACCGGACGATTTTGCGTTATTTTTACCACCAGCATGAAAGAATGCGAGATTTCATTTCCCCTGAGGAGATTCTCGAGTATATGCGCTCCATTCCTGCATTTGCGGATTATCAGGAGGAGCAGCTGCATCAGCAGCTTTCACAGCTTGTGAAGTGGAATAACCTGATTGCCAGGCAGGATATGACCAACGCTAAGACGGTCGAAGAATATAAGAAGAAGCGATTCCGTTATCAGACGACTCCATATACGATTGAAATTGAAAGGATGCTGATTGTCCTTGAGAAGAAGGTGGGTGACACTTTCCAAGGGTCACTGGAACGGTCTCAGTTTGACCGTTTGCTGCAGTCCTTGTCGATTTTACAACAGGAGCTTGAGAGCAGTCTTGCCAAAAAGCCCGAGGAATACATGCGGATTTGGGAGGATGTCTTCCGCTACTTCCAGACCATCAGGACCAGCACGGCTGATTATATTGCATACATAAACAGCGAGCAGACTGATCAGCGGATGCAGACAGAAGCATTTCTTGTTTATAAAAATCAATTTACAACCTACTTGCGTGACTTTATTGTTTCTTTACAAAATACTGCGTTACAAATTAGAGAACGGCTTGATGAACTTTCACCCGATAGGTTGGGGTTATTTTTCGAAAAGCTGGTTGAACATCGGCAGTCGATTCCGAGACTTGAGGATGTCAGTTCGTCTGTTGAGGAGTGGCGGACTGAATATATTGAGTATTGGGGTTCTTTAAGACAGTGGTTCCTTGGCTCTAATCTTCAGCAGAGTGAGCTAGATGTACTGCAATGGCAAACGAATGAAATGATCAGGCGGATGACTCGGTATGTTCAGCGTATAGGGGAAAGACAGCAGCACTTCCGCAGCCGAAAAAATGATTATTTGCATCTGGCAAAATGGTTTGTCGAAACAGATGCACTTGAGGAGGCCCATAAACTATCCTCGGCGGTGTTTGGGGCAATGACGATCAAGCATCTGCAGCTTGATGAAGTGAGCACAGATAATTTGCATACCGAAACCTGGGAAGAGAATCCGGTTATGGTTCCGCTGAAGCCGCGGACGAACCGCTACCGTGAAAAGACAAAGCCGGGTTCAATGATATCGAATGAGGAAAAAAAGCGTCTTCAACGCGAACAATATCTGGCTGAACGAAAACAGGAGCAAGTACTGATTGAAAAATATATAGATGAGGGTGTCATTAAACTATCTGATGTATCAAAAGTTGAACCCTTTGTCAGGAAGGTTTTGCTTGGGTGGATTGGAAAATCGATGGCCAGCAAACATGGCAAAGTCAAAACAGATTACGGGATGGTTGTGAAGGTGACAATTGACCGCGAGAAGATGATTCTTCTTGATGCGGATGATGGGACTCTGAAGATGCCAGATGCGCTGTTCACCTTTGAAGGGGAGGGGGAATCCAAGTGACTAAGCTGGAACACACATTAGAATTTGATGAAAAGGCGATTCTCGGAATGGATCTATTGTTTAATCACTACTGGATTCTCCGCAGCGAGCAGCCAGAGTGGTATCAGTTGGTCCGTGAACGGGAGAAGGTACTGAGGCGCTATATCAATGAGAAGTTCGGATTGCGCCTGATTGTCCATCAGCATTTTATCAAGCTTGAGAAAATTCCAGTTGAGCCGGAACGATGGATGGGCATCCAGGAATTCCAGGAGTCAATGGATTATGCTGTTTTTTGCTGTGCGCTTTCCTTTTTGGAAGGCAAGTCTGTCGATGAGCAATTCCTTTTATCGGAACTAAGCCAGGAAATTCAGGCAGATTTTCCAGGCGAACTTCCTCTGGACTGGACACTTTATACTCATCGGAAATCGCTGATCCGTGCAATCAAAGTCCTTATTGACTTTCAGCTGATCAGGACCATTGACGGAGATATCAGCCGTTATGACCATAATGAGGAACAAGAGGTGTTGTATGAGGCAACGGTCTATAGCCGTTATTTTATGCGCACCTATCCAGATGATTTTACAAGCTATAGGTACTGGGAAGAGCTCTTAAATGAAGATTGGAAGCTGAACCAGGAGGACGAAAGAAGGAAGCGGGTATACCGCAAGCTGTTCTTCTCCCCCGGACTTCACCGCATTGATATGCAGGATCCAGATTTTATATATATACGTAATTTCCGCAATCGGCTGTCGGAGGATATCGAAAGCCATAGTGGCTATAAATTGCATGTTTACAAAAACACTGCTTTTTTGTCGACAGATGAATCTAGACAATATCAGAACTTATACCCTGATGCAAAAGCATCGACGGATTTGATTCTGCAGTTTTCAAAGCATTTGCACGATTACCCTGAAAAGTACATTCCTAAAGAAAATGGAGAGATTGTCCTGACTGAGGGAGAAATGGATGCGATGATCCTTGAACTCCGATCTCAATTCGAGCGGGGCTGGTCGAAATATTTCCGTGAAAAAGGAAACAGTGCCATTCGGAACGAAATCCTTGAGGCGATGAAGGATTGGATGATGGCAGAAGTTGAAAAAGATAGTTCATTAATCAAAATAAAACCTCTATTGGGTGTGCTTGCCGGAGCATTCCCTGCTGATTTTGAAGGGAGCGAGGAGTAATGGTGAGTACAAGATGGGTGATGAACCGCGCCGGGTTGCTAAATTTCTGGTATTACGATGAAGAGGTTTTCCACTTTGAGAATGGCAAGCTCTTGCTGCGTGGTTCGAACGGTTCAGGAAAATCAGTAACCATGCAAAGCTTCCTGCCTGTACTGCTGGATGGTAAAAAGTCTCCTGACCGACTTGATCCATTTGGTTCGAAGGCTCGAAGGATGGAGGATTATCTCCTTGGTGAAAAGGAAGTTGTCGACCGTGATGAGCGGACAGGCTATTTGTTCATCGAATATAAAAAGCAGGGCTCTGAGCAGTATATCACCACTGGAATTGGGATGCAGGCGAAGCGAAATAAAGGAATCAAGTCATGGTACTTTCTTCTGACTGATAATCGCAGGATAGGTCATGATTTCCAGCTTGCCCAGCAGCATACAGGTGAAAAAGTTCCGCTTTCAGCGAAGGAATTGGAAAACCGAATAGGCCAGGGAGGCTATGTAGTCCATTCTCAACGGGAGTACATGGATCTTGTGAATAAGTATGTCTTTGGATTCCAGTCTATCGATGCTTATGAGGATTTAATTAAGTTGCTGATCCAGCTGAGAAGTCCGAAGCTATCGAAGGATTTCAAGCCAACGGTGATCTATGAAATTCTTGAATCAGCGCTGCCTCCGTTGACTGATGATGAGCTGCGCACTCTCTCTGACACAATCGAAAGCATGGACCAGACGCAGCAGCAACTGGAACAGCTTCATCGAGAGTCTGAATCGATTAACAGACTGGCAACAGCGTATGATACTTATAACAAATATATTTTAGCGGAACGGGCCGAGCAATGGCAGAAAGCACTGCAAAAAAGCCATACTGCTGAGTCAAAAGTAGACGAATTTAAATCCCATCAAAAACATCTTGAGCAGGAGATTGACAGGCTGAGGGTTGAACTAGAAAGATTTCAACAGCAAAAACATGTTGCAGCCCAGGAAAGCGATTCACTCAAGCATCATGAAGTTTGGTCACTTGAAGAGAAGAGGAAAGACAAGCTAGATGAATCGGCGATAATCTCGAATGAAATCGCCGGGCTGCAAAAGCGATGGGATGACAATAATAAAAAACTCCGCGACGAATATCAGAAAAAACAGGCTGCTGAAGATGAGCTTTTTCAATATGATGAAAAAGAGAAAGAGCTGTTGGCCGAGCTTGCACTTGCTGCAGACGCAGCGGCTTTTCACCAGCACGAGGTGAATGTCTTAGATTATGGACGGACAAAGGAAAGTGGTTTTGATTTTACCGTCTGGCAAAAAGAGGCGAAAGACCATATTGTCTTGCTTGGGGAGCTGGAAAAACTTGCTGTTGAAGCTGTGAGGCTTGGTGAAGAACAGTTCCGCCTTCAGCGGCATTCATCCGAGAAGAAAAAAGAAATAGACGATTTGCAGAAAGACTTAGACCATTATCAATCGTGGTTCGATGAAGAGCATCAAAAGCTTGAAAGCAATGTATTTCTCTGGATGGAAGAACATCCAAAGCTACTCTACTCTAATGAACTTCGCCAGGGAATTGCCCGTTCATTGCAGGGACTGTATGAGCGTAATCGCTATGACGAAGTCCGCTCCCAGCTTTATGTGGCAATCCACAATTATGAAGCTGAAGTGAAGAGAGATGAGGCTCTGACGAAGAGTCGGATCCAGCAAAAACAGAATGAGATCAGTGAAGCAGAGGCAGAATTGCTGAGAATCAAAACTCAGAAGATGCTTGAGCCGGAACGTTCGCCAGCAACGGAAAAACAAAGGGTGCAGCTAATGAATGATGGCACAGCTTTTCTGCCATTTTATGCTGCAGTTGAATTCCAGGAGCATGTGACCGAGGAACAGCGCGAAAGGCTAGAAGCGGCTCTAAAGAAAACTGGAATTCTTGATAGCCTAATCGCTGACAAACCGTTCTCACCTGTGGAGGATGCTGTTTTAGTTGCTGATCCTCGCCTGCTTGGCTATACGCTCGCTGACTATCTGATACCAGACTTGGATTACGACAGCCCTTTGTCGGAAGAATTGGTTGACCAAGTGTTGCGGTCTATTCCGCTTGAAAGCGATGGTACAGGATTCCATATCGATCAAGACGGGTCATATTCGATAGGCTGTATGACAGGACATGCACCAATAGAAGGTCCATCAAAGTATATCGGCAGGACGTCAAGGAAACGGCATCAGCGTGAGCAAATTCAAATTTGGACAGAAAAGATTCATGAATTAAATCGGGAGCTTGCTGAATTAAAGATTGAATTCGAACACTTTTTAGCAGAGCTGGAATTGATAAATTCATGGAAGAAAGAAATTCCGGAAGACATGGTGCTTTTGGATATTAATGAACAAATTTTGTCCAAGCGGCAAGAGCTAAAAAATGAGAGAGTCCTGCTCAGCCGGATTGATGCAGACTGGAAAATTGTTTATGACAAATATACGGAAAACAAGCGGGTTTTACGGGACAAAGGCGTCCATCTGAATATTCCTTTGACAGTTGATGACATTGGAACTGCATTGGCAGCTGGGCAAAGCTACATTGATTTTCTACATGAGTTGAAGAATAATGACGTGAAAGTTTCTTCTGTCAAAAAGCCATTCCAATCCTCTATACAGCGAATTGAAGAGCTAGAAGAGGAGCTGGATGAGCTGAAGGGTGAGCAAGGCAGGAAGGAAAGCCAGCTTGGTAAAATCAAGGCAATAATTGAATCATTTGATCAGCAGCTGAAGCTTAAAGGGATTGATGAAGTCAGGAGCAGAATTCAGGAAGTCCAACGCCAGCTTAATGAGGCTGAGAGAGAAATTGACAGAATTAAGAGTGATCTGCCAATAGCCGAATCGGAACAGACACGCATTCAGGAAAAACTTGTTGACGCTGAAACGGATTTGTCTTTTTGGAAGCAAATGGCTGAAGTATGGGCAGGAATGGTCGATGCAGAGAAGAAACGCAGCTACTTTGTCGTAGAAGGTAAACATCCTGGTGAGATTTCAGCTCAATTTGAATCTATTTATACAAAGCATGAGCGATCAAAATTATCAGAGCTGCTGACGAAAGCCTTTTTAAATGAACAAGCTCACCTTACAGAATACAGAATGTTTGAATATCCGGAAGACACAGAGTTTCCATCTTGGTTCAAAAAAGATCTCCCAGATAAATATGAGCCATTTTTGAGTGAGTGGAACCAGCTGAAGGGCAGGCGCTTGATCCAGTTGGATTACCGTGGCCAGCGTGTAAGTCCATATTATGTTTCAGATGAGCTGAAGAAGGAACTTGAAGAGCAGCAGGGATGGCTGGATGAGCAGGACCGGAGGCTGTATGAGGACATCATTTTAAACAGTGTTGGAATTATCCTAAGAAATCGCATCCAGCGTGCCCAGCAATGGGTAAAAGAGATGGATAAAATCATGGCAGATCGAGATAATTCCTCCGGATTAATTTTCTCCATTGCCTGGAAGCCACTGACTGCCGAGTCGGAGCAAGAGATGGATACAAGAGACCTGGTTCAGCTTTTACAGCGAAACAGCAAGTTCTTGAATGAAGAAGATTTGCAGCGAATTACGAAGCACTTCCAGTCGAGGATTGCCAAGGCGAAGGAGCTGATTCAGCTGCGCAATGAAGGATCCACGCTCCATCAGGTTTTGAAGGAAGTACTTGATTACCGCAAATGGTTTACATTCGTACTGTCGTTCAGCCGGGTGAATGAACCGAAGCGTGAGCTGACAAATAATGCATTCTTCAAGTTCAGTGGCGGTGAAAAAGCGATGGCGATGTATATTCCTTTGTTCACGGCTGCCTATTCCCGATACAAGGAAGCTGGAGAAATGGCACCATATATCATTTCACTGGATGAGGCGTTTGCGGGTGTCGATGAGAATAATATCCGTGATATGTTCGAGGTTGTCGAGCAGCTTGGCTTCAACTATATCATGAATTCTCAAGCCTTATGGGGTGATTATGATACGATTTCAAGTCTTTCCATATGTGAGTTGGTCCGCACTAAGAATGCTGATTTTGTCACGGTCATCCGCTATCAATGGGATGGTAAGCAGAAGTCGCTCGTAATCGATGAGGCACCTGAATTGGAGGAACTGGTAACACATGAATAATAGATTGCAAGTGTTCCGAGACGAACCTGGTTTCCTGAAGCTATTCGGCTTGTTCCGAGACAAGTTCCGATCTCTTGGCAGAATCGGGGGGTTCGTCAGTCTGAAAGGTTTCAAGGAAGCAGAGGTCGAATCAATTGCCGGCTTCCTTGGACTATCTGCGGTTGAGTTAATTGAAAAAGGCCGTGTTGGACTTGGACAGTTTGAAAGAGAACTTGCCAACACAGGCTTTTCTTACCTTACCCTCGTGGAGCTTTTGGAAGAAATCTTTGAGGAACCACTACTGTCAAAAAAGCAAGAAGCGGAGAATAACATAAGGCTTGAAAATGAGTTTGTAAATTTATTAAAACTGGAGATCCCAGAAGTTGTTTGGTGGTTAGATTGGATTAGTGAGAGAAGCCCGGATACAAGGTGGATTTGGTCACTTTATCGGCAGGATGAACATTTCCTTGCAGAAATGATAAGAAAGGTCTATGGTGCTTTTCTGTCGCTGCCGATAAAGGGAGAATTTGAACGGCTCCCTTTCTTCGCTCAGCGGACAACCGGAAACCCACATTATTTTGATATCTCTGAGTCGGGCGGAAGATTATTGCTCCATTTTCTAACGGTATATAAAAAAACTCGTGAAGAACCTGAATACCTTTTTGCAAAAAGCACTGAGGAAATCAATGACCTACTCGCAGAATATGGCTTGTTAAGGGATGATTTGTGGAATTTCGTGACCGTCCAGGGAATGATTGCTTACTATCAGGGCGAAATCCACCCTGTCTGGAATGCAGCTGTTCAAACCAGAACAGTATTGAATGTTCCGATGAAAGAATTAGCCAGACTCGAAACTATCAAGCCTGCCTCTGGCCAAATGGTGTGGATTGTTGAAAATTCGAGTGTAGCTTCTACAATAATGGATGCAGTCCCTGATGCGGCTGTAGTCTGTACACACGGACAGTTGCGAGCAGCAAGTTGGAGACTCCTAGATAAATTGGCCGAGGAAGAATGCACATTATTTTATTCTGGCGACCTGGATCCAGAAGGAGTCCTGATTGCAGATCGAATGAAGAAAAGGTATAGAGAAAAGTTGGTTTTGTGGAGGATGGATCCATTGGCATATGAGGGTAGCCTCTCAAATGAGGATATTGCCGGAAGGATTGCAAAGCTTGATGGTGTGTCATCGGAAGAATGGAAAGACGTCGTTATGATGATGCGCGATAAGAAAAAGGCAGGATATCAGGAAGCATTGGTAGATTTACTTATAGAAGATATTAAACAGGCTTAATTAAATTAAAGAAGAGTTATGGTGATTCATCTTATGTGTTACTTCCTTTGAAAAATGCCTTCGTAACCATGGTATACTTTATATTGATCGGGGGAAAACCGAATGGAAGAAACCTTGAATTTAATTTTGAATGAATTAAGAGAACTGAAAGTAGGCCAGCAAGAGCTGAAAAATGGTTTTCAAGTATTAAATTTAGAACAGAAGGAACTGAACGATAGATACATTGAACTGAATGAAGGACAGCAAGAACTGAAAGAGGGTTTTCTAGAGTTAAATGCAGAACAAAAAGAACTGAAAAATGGTTTTTTTGAATTAAATGCAGAACAAAAAGAACTAAAAAATGGTTTTTTTGAATTAAATGCAGAACAAAAAGAACTGAAAAATGGTTTTTTTGAATTAAATGCAGAACAAAAAGAACTGAAAG
>NZ_JBIQOE010000262.1:0-29419 GCF_047739415.1 Mesobacillus sp.
AATGCCATCTCTGTGCTTTTGTAGAGATTGGGCTAGCTTAATCATAGGTTCTAGTTGCGAGCGAATAGCCCAACTGTACCAATCATCAAAATACAAGCTAGCGATACCTGCGGAGTGTGTGAACATCTTTTGAAGCGCTAATGATACTACGTCAAGAAAATAGACACAGATTTTTCTACCGCGCTTTCGCTTGGTGGCCTTCATAAAAAAGTTTAAATTTAGAGCGGTTTAAACTTTTTTATGAAGGTAAAATCAGGCCGCAGGATTTCCGTTCATTTGTTCAAATTCATTTGGCGTTTGATAGCCCAGGGTCGAATGGATCCTCTTGGAATTGTAGAAAAACTCAATGTACTCAAACAATGACTTCTTCGCATCTTCTCTAGAAATATACTTGGTCTGATAAACGAGCTCACGCTTAAGAATGCCGTGAAAAGACTCGATACAAGCATTGTCATAACAGTTCCCTTTTCGGCTCATGCTCCCTACCATATCGTACTTTTTTAATAATGCCTGATACTCTAAGGAGGCATATTGAACTCCCCGGTCAGAGTGGTGAACGACGCCTTTCCCTGGCTTTTGACGCTTGTACGCCATCTTTAACGCTGAGAGGACCAGCTCCTTTGTCATGGTCTTATTCATTGCCCAGCCTACTATTTTACGAGAATACAAGTCCATTACGGTCGCCAAATACAACCAGCCCTCATTGGTCGGAATATAGGTGATATCCGTTACCCATAACTGGTTTGGCTTGCTTGCTTTAAATTGACGATCCAAAACGTTTTCGCTTACTGGATGCTGGTGCTTCGAGTTCGTCGTTGCCTTGTATTTCTTGACGGTACAGGACTTCCATTGGTTCTTGGTCATGATGCGCGAAACCGTACGCTCACTTACCTTTACACCGCGTCTGTTCAGAGTTTTAGCTATCTTGACGCTGCCGTACCGTTGCTTGAATTCCAAATGAGTCTGAAGGATCTCTTGAGTTATTTTCTCGTTTTGTTTCTGCCTGTCGCTTTTTGGACGGTTTAACCATTTGAAGTAGCCGCTTTTGGAAACTCCCAGGACTTTGCACATCTTCTCCACTCGGAATCGGGAGCGATTCTTATGAACGAATTCATATTTTACCGAGGGCTTTTCGCGAAGTAGTGCATCGCCTTTTTTAGGATATCATTTTCCTCCTGGAGGTCTCTCATCTCCTTCTTAAGCGCCCTCAGTTCAGCCTCAGTGGAAGAGAAAGTTTGCACACTCTTAACTTCTGGCTGCTTGCCGTACTTTTTGATCCAGCCATGTAACGTGTTCTCATTCACCCCAACTTCTCTAGCCGTCTGAGCGACTGATTTGTTGTGTTCGTTGATGTACTTTACTGTTTCAATTTTAAATTCTTCTTCGTACCGCTTGCCTTTTGCCATACCGACACACCTCGTTTAGTTGATATATTTATTATAACAATCTGTGTCTACTTTTTAGTCTAGCATCAGAACTCTTATTTTCAGAGACATGCTGCACGAAGATAATCGGCCGCCCCATTTCCCGCCAATGCCGGATCAGTTTATCAATGTTTTCTTCCGCATTTAGATTGTTCCTGTTCCCCCAGGCCAGGTTAAAAAAAGCCTTCTGTACATCAATAACAATCAGCGGATCATTTTTCGTTAATCTCAAATCCATCAACCCCTTATCATTTATAAGGTAATTTTAATGATAAAAGGATATAATTTACATAAAGTTTCTTCGTTATTTCAAATCACTTTCCTTAAAATTTACTGCATTTCAGACTACTTTCCTTAAAAACTATTATCAGGTTTTTTAATAGGCTAACTTCTTGATATACGAGCTGATAATCGTATTGAGATAAGGAACGACGAGGAATTTTCATCCTTTAAAAATAGGAACGGGGTGTCAGTATGGACCAGGTGGATAAAAGTATTCTTCACCATCTTCAGGAAGACGGCAGGATTTCGATGACTGAACTTGGCAGGCGAGTGGGGTTATCCGTCCCTGCGGTTAAGGAGCGAGTAAAACGACTGGAGGAAAATGGAACGATTCTTGGATATCGTGCTATTCTCAATCCAAAAAAAGTGAACAAGCAAGTGCTGGCTTTTATCCTGTTTGATTCAAAGCGCTGCAAGGAATTCCGCGAATTCTGCATCGAGCATCCAATGGTCGTCGAATGCCATCGTTTGGCTGGGCAATATAGCTATCTAGTAAAAATCCTCGCAGATTCAGTGGAAACCCTAGAAGATTTCATCGATGAATCAATGGCATATGGACATCCATCGACTTTAATCAATCTATCGTCACCGGTCGAATTCAAACATATTACCTAATAGTAAGGCTGCCTTCTTATCAATGGCAGCCTTACTATTATTTCTTCGCTTCTACCAAAGCTTCCTCTTCCACTCTATCCATAAAATCGGTGACGACTTTTTTGTTGTTCTTTTCTCCGCCTAACTTCAGCAAAGTCTTGCCCAGAAAATTTAGGCCAGTATTCTGGCCCTGATAGATAAACCTGGTTTCATTCTCATCGACTTTAACCAGCGTGAACGCTGCTTCAACCTGAAATGCTTTAGCTAGTGTGAATCCGATTTTATTGTGTTTTTTATCCGGAATGTTTTCGTACTCGAGGTCTTCAACGATATACGTTTCGATCCGCTTACCTTCTTTATATTTCTGTTCGTATTTCGAGCCGACGACTCCTTCTTTCTTTTCGATCACCTTGTTCTCTACCACATTCGGCATGATCCTCTGGATGTTTTCCAGCTCGAATAATGTCCAGATAGTTTCGATATTTACCGGAATGATACGCTCTTCGTGCCACTTAATCATCTTCTGCATCCTCCATCCCAAATTCGAAGAAATCATCCATTTCCTCAATGAGTTTATTCAGTTCCTCCACTTGATCGACGAGGCCCTGTCTCTTTTTCAATATGATTTGTTCCAGGTTTTCAAACGATTCATCGTTCACGACGGTCAGCATTTCCTGGATGGTAAAATTAAACCGCCTTAAGTGCACCAATAATCGCGCAACCAAATAGGATCCGTTGTCATAATAGCGGTACTTATTATGCGGGTCGATGAATACAGGCTCGAGCAGCTTGATCTCGGCATAATACCTGAGCGTCTCCTTGCTGAGCCCCGTCATTTTGGAAAATTCGCTAACCTTGTACATTTCGGCCCCCTTATAGAAACATCTTAAACTATGTAGTGCACTACAGGGTCAAATATTTTATGAAAAAAGCCGGTGCATGATTTTCATACACCGGCTCTGTCTTCTAACAGCAATCTCGCTCATTCCCAGATAAAACGAACCCTTTTGCCTGCTCGTCAAAATCGAGCGTTGATTCCTTTGCTTCGATTTCAATCGATGGGTCGATTGCTACCCTGATTCCATTTGATTCAATCACTTCATCATCTGATTCCGGCTCATCCAGAGCCAGGCCTAATTTGGGGCTACCTCAACTGATACCGGCAAAAAACACACGGATGCCGGTTGCATTTTGCTCCTGCAGCATCTGCTTTAGGCTGTCACGAGCTTGATCGGTGATTTTCATGAAAACTTCCTCCTATCCTAAGCGCCAGGGAATAATCTTCCGAGCGCCGCTTTCATTTCGGGATTCACATTGATGATGCTACGGATTCCCTTTGCTTTTGCTTCCGCTTCCTCGATGCTGTTAGCTTCACCAAGCTTCAGCAATGTTCCAATCGCGACGGTGCCTGTCCTGTTCTTCCCGCCAGAGCAGTGGAAATAAACATTTTTTCCGGATTCGTATGCGTTGATTACCTCATCGATCCCCTGCTTGACAGACTCGTCCTGATTCTCAGCATTGTCGACAATTGGCTGGTGCTTCCGATTATAATCATAATCGCCTTCTGCGTTTTCTGCACGCAAATCATACACAACATCGATTTTTTCCTTCTTTAGCAATTCAGGAATGGCGTCTGCTCCGCCAATGTAAATTCGCTTTGGGATTAATTCCTGGTATTCACTCATCTATGAATCCACCTTTCAATGATTGATCAAGTCCTTCATTTTATCGTACCCAATTTTTTCTTCAGGCTGCCATGGAACAACACTTGTCCTCTCGGCGATCTCCTCACTGACTCTCTTGATCCAGACTTTTTCAGCGTCCGCCCGACTTTGTAAAATCGGATCAGTCGTTTGCTGCGCATATAAGCTTTGATTGATCACCCACCATACTGGCTCAATCGATGCCCGTTTTAAATCATCGCGTAACCGCATCGCTTCAAGAACAGGCGTGGCTTCTGGCAGGGTAACAATGACCACGCTTGTCTCCTCAGGATTACGCAATTTCGGCAATAAGTTCTGGACGCTTTCAGAGACCGTACCCGTCGAGCGGGAAATTTCTTTATGATAGGACTCTGCAGAGTTCAGCAGCAATAATGTATGCCCTGTTGGAGCTGTATCAATGACAACAATCTCATCCTTTGATTTCTCAACGATATTGGCAAATGCCTGGAATACGGCAATTTCTTCGGTACATGGAGAATTCAGGTCTTCCTCCAGATAAGCCAGAGCATCTTCGTCTAACTGGTCCTTATTTTGAGACAGGACTGTTTCTTTGTAAGCCTGAACTTCCTTTTTCGGATCCAGGCGACTGATGCTTAGGTTTTTGTGGGCATCCTTCTGCTGGAATGTATACTCAAGATGTGCGGCTGGGTCGGTTGTCGTCAAATGAACCTTCAAGCCTTTTTCAGCCAGTCCTACAGCGATTGCCGAGGCCATCGTCGTCTTGCCGACTCCGCCCTTCCCCATCGTAAAAATGATTCTCATATCCTTTTCGGCAAAATCATCAATGAGTTCCTGCAATGAATGCAATTTCGCTTCAAACAATTCCACTTCACTTCTCTCAGCCGAATACATCGCCGGCTTGAACATCTTACGAAGATTGTTTCCCCCGGTCAATGAAAAAGGAACAAAAGGTACTGAGAACATTCCGACCTGCTTAAGCCTTTGTGGCAGGTCAGCCAGCGCTTTCCGCTGTCGGTCGTAGAATGCTTTTGAAATAGGATCTTCTTCTACGTGATTATGCAAAAGACCATTAATGATGACAACCTGATTTTCCATGCCAATTTCCTTCAGCTCAGCTGAGGCCCTTTCCGCTTCAAGCATTGAAGAAGGTTCCGGCCTTGCAACAAGAATCAGTGTCGTCATGTTAGGATCTGACAACGCTTTTACCGTCGAGGTATACATCTGCTTCTTTTCTCCAAGCCCAGATAACGGACCGAGACAGGATGCGCCGTGGGTGCTTTCCTCTAAAAAGCTGCTCCAAGCCGTCGGCAACTGGAGGAGCCTGAGAGTATGTCCTGTCGGAGCCGTATCAAACAAAATATAGTCATACTGAGTAATCAAATCCTGGTCGGTGAGCAAATTGGAGAACTCATCAAAGGCGGCGATTTCCACCGTACAGGCACCGGAAAGCTGCTCTTCCATCGTCGCGACGACACTTTCGGGCAATGCATTTCGATAAGGAGAAATCACTTTTTCCCGGTATTGCCTTGCGGATTCCTCAGGATCGATGTTGCAGGCTGATAAATTCGGGACTGATGGTACTTCAACTGGATCATTACCGATTTCGATATCAAATACATCCTGCAGGTTTGATGCCGGATCTGTACTGACAATCAATACCTTTTTACCTGTGTCCGCTAGCGCAACCGCTGTTGCACAGGCAGTGGATGTTTTTCCTACTCCGCCTTTTCCGGTAAAAAAGAGATAAGGCGTGTTGACTACATATTTCGGATGGAAAGTTTGGAACATGGCTATTCTCCTTCCTAAAGCAAAGTTTTGCGCGGTTTCTCAGGGCTCAGGTCTTTGACATCCACGCCAAGCCAGCCCGCAAATTCTTCATTGGAAGGATAGCTGCCCACTTTTTCGACCTTTCCGTCCACCATTACAAGCGGCAGTGCCTCTGGTCCTTTTTCATGCAATACCTGATTCACTTCTTTATGTTCAACAAATGCGGCTGGATCATTGGCAAGATTATAGCGGCTGATCGGAAAGCCTTTTTTCTCCAGGATAAAGATGGCGGAGGCTACCCTTGTTAATTCCGGATCCACATTAGGTCCGCAGACGCCTGTAGGACAGCATAGTGCCGGGTCAAAGATTTTAATTGTCTTCATCGCTTCTTCTCCTCCCTTAGAGCAACAGCCAAGAGTTTCCCCTTGGCTGCATTTATAAAATCAGTATTTATTAGATTAGATGTTCAGCTCCAACTCTTTTCTTACTTACCAGTCTCAGCAAACGTCTTGATGCGATCGCTGATTTGGTCACGCACGCGTTGGAATACGGCCCATTTCTCTTCTTCTGTTCCTTCTGCCTTAGCTGGGTCGTCAAAGCCCCAGTGCTCGCGTTTTACGTGTGGAGGTGTCATTGGGCAATGCTCATCAGCATGACCGCAGAGAGTTACAACCAGGTCAGCGTTATTCAGGATTTGCGTGTCAATCACATCTGAAGTCTGGTTCGTAATATCGATGTCCACTTCCTTCATTGCTTTTACAGCATTAGGATTCAAACCGTGCGCTTCAAGACCCGCACTCTTCACTTCCCACTCGTCGCCCAGATATTTTTTTGCCCATCCTTCAGCCATTTGGCTTCTGCAAGAGTTTCCCGTACATAAGAAGTAGATTGTTTTTTTAGACATAGTAGATTCGCTCCCTTGTTATTAGATAATGAGTAACCAAATATATAGACCTACCAATGTGATGAACAGAGTAGGGATGGTTAAAATGATTCCGGTTTTAAAATAAGTGCCCCATGAAATCTTGACACCTTTCTGTGAAAGGACGTGCAGCCACAGCAATGTTGCCAGGGAACCGATTGGGGTAATTTTTGGCCCGAGGTCGGATCCGATGACATTCGCGTAAATCAGTGCTTCGCGGACAACACCTGTTGTGTTAGTATCCGCAATCGCCAGGGCGTCAATCATGACTGTTGGCATATTGTTCATGACAGAAGAAAGAATCGCAGCAATGAAGCCCATGCCGATCGTTGCGACAAATAAGCCCTGGTCAGCTGCAGCCTGGATGACATCGGCAAGGATGTTCGTCAATCCAGCGTTACGCAGACCGTAAACGACCACATACATACCAATTGAGAAGAATACGATTGCCCATGGCGCCCCTTTTACGACATTAGCCGTATGGACAGCCGGGCTCCTTCTAGCCATCATCAAGAAGAAAATCGCGACGATACCAGCAATGAAAGATACCGGAATGTTCAGGAATTCACTTGCAAAGTAGCCAACAAGCAGGATTCCCAACACAATCCAGGATAAGCGGAACATTTTCGCATCCTTAATCGCTTTAACGGGCTTTTTCAAATCGGACATCTCGTAATTTTTCGGAATGCTCTTTTTGAAAAATAAATACAAGACCAAAATACTAGCACCCAATGAGAAGAAGTTCGGCACGATCATGCGGGATGCATATTCGACGAATCCAATATCAAAGAAGTCAGCAGATACTATGTTCACCAGGTTGCTGACAACGAGCGGCAATGAAGTCGTATCGGCAATGAATCCACTCGCGATGATAAAAGGAAATACCATTTTTTCTTCAAATTTCAGGTTACGCACCATCGCCAGAACGATTGGCGTTAAAATCAGTGCGGCGCCGTCGTTTGCGAACAATGCCGCAACAGCAGCACCAAGCAGGGTCACGTACACAAACATCTTGACTCCGTTACCCTTTGCTGCCCTCGCCATATGTAAGGCAGACCATTCAAAAAATCCAATCTCATCTAAAATAAGTGATATGATAATGATTGCGATAAATGCGAGTGTTGCATTCCAGACGATTCCGGTTACATCAATTACGTCCTGGAAGTCAACAACACCGAAGATCAATGCTAGAATGGCTCCCCCCACAGCTGACCATCCGATCCCCAGGCCCTTAGGCTGCCAGATGACCAATGTGAGGGTCACGAGGAAAATCAATGAAGCTATAATCGGTAATGACAAATCCACACACCTCCGTTAATCACAAAAAATCCGTTTTCCCTGCTTTTCAAGTTCTGTAAATTTTTCTTCCTGGCTTGGAAGTGCATCCATGAGCAATTGAACAAAATCGAAATGCTCATATTGTCGGTTCAGCGAGTAAAAAACCCACTGCCCTCTCCTGCTTTCTTTTATCAAACCTGCGTCCTTCAGCTTGCGGATATGCTGGCTAATCGCCGGCTGGCTGGCATCGAATATTGCTACAAACTCACAAACACAGCAATCGTAATCAGCAAGAATTCTCATCATCGTCAAACGGGTCTTGTCACCAAGCAGCTTAAAAATTCCCGCAGCCTGATCCATCTCAATACTTTGCTTAATCAATTACTCTCCACCTCCAATAACGTCATTATCATATAATAATATGCTTATATGTTCAATAGATTTTATTGTTAAGTTTCTGTAAAGAACCATTCCCCTATTCTGCTTTCATAATTTAGTCAAAAACTAATATGTGAAAGTATTGAAAAAATAAAATCAATTTTTTTTGATTTAAGGGTTGCAAAATGGATATACAGGAAATATAATACAATATATCAAGAGATTTTGATTAAGGAGAGCTGACAGTGGAAAAATTCATTCCTTTAACAGATCTGACCAATGACTCCAAAGCCATTAAGGAACCGCCGCTTCAGAGTACCTTTGAAAAATACGAGAAGAAATTCAAAGCCCTAGCCGACCAAAAACGCCTGCACATCCTCAATCTTCTATGCCAGCAAGACTCCAGCTGCGTTTGTGATCTAAGTGAACTGATTGACATGCCCCAATCAAAATTATCGTATCATTTGAAGATTTTGCTTGATGCCAATCTGATTCAGAAAGAAACGAAGGGAACCTGGAGCTACTACACAGTAAACACCAAAGAAATCAACCATCTATTATCTCCAGAGCTTTGCTGCCTTTTCAGACCTAGCAACTGTTGTTAGGTTAACTTTTCAAAGTATTAATCAATTTTTTTTGATAAATATATCAACATAATTTGATTAAGGAGAGGATATACATGTTTTATCACGATTATCAAACAATGGCACAATTAAAGCAGCAGGAAGTTGAAAGGAAAGCCAGACACGCATGGAAGTTCTTTGAACAGCCTGAAACGAAGCAATTCCCCTTGTTTTCCCGGAAACAAAAACAGCAGCCTAAATGCTGCACAGTTCCAGCTAACGCTTAAATAATGGAGGAAGAAGGTAGAGGATAATGATTGAATTTCTAAAAAGCTTTTTATGGATCGCTCTTGAATTGACCGTGCTTTTTATCGGGATATCCTTCTTGATCAGCCTGCTCCAGGGATACATTCCTTATGAAAAAATCGAAAAGAAATTGACAGGACGCAATAAAGTGCTTGCCAGCTTTGCGGCCATCCTGTTCGCTTTTATCACACCCTTTTGCTCCTGCTCTACGATTCCAGTAGTCGTCAATATGCTGAAAAAGAAAATCCCATTTTCAATCGTTATGGTTTTCCTCTTCGCTTCTCCGGTATTGGACCCAACAATTTTAACGATCATGGGTGTCGTGATGGGCTGGAAAGTAACAATCATATACACAATCATCACAAGCGTTTTCTCGATTGTCATTGGCTTTACACTCGATAAGCTGGGATTCCAGCGGTACGTCAAAAATGTCATCATGTCTGGCTATGAAGAAAAGAATCAAAAGTTCAATTGGAGATTTGCTTTAGACGAAACCTGGTCGCTGATGAGGAGTGTCTACCCTTACCTGATCATCGGTGCTGCAATCGGCGCCGTCATCCACGGACTTGTTCCAACTGAAATCATCACGAGATGGTTTGGTCATGATGCATGGTGGCTGATTCCAGTCGCAGCAATAGCAGGAATTCCATTATATATCCGGCTATCCAGCATGATTCCGATTTCGCAAATGCTGATTTTAAAAGGAATGGCCCTTGGTCCTGTGATGGCGATGATGATTAGTTCAGCCGGCGCAAGCCTGCCTGAAGTCATTCTGTTAAAATCGATTTTTAAAAAGCAGCTTGTGATAGCCTTTATTGCTTCGGTTATCACGATGTCCACTGTCTCTGGATTTGTGTTCTATTTCGTGTAGCACGACCTATTAATCAAAAAATATTGATTTAAGGAGGCAGCTCATGACAACGATTGGTGCCACAAGCGGATTATATGAAACGGCAGTAAAGCTAACTTCAAAAAGCATGCAAGGCAGGCTCTCAGGGTCAATAGGTGCAAAAAATGCTGCAAATTACCTTGCAGATCAATTGAATCAAATTGGGTACCGTCCCTACCCCGGGTTTGGTAGCTTCCTTGTACCAATTTCGGTGTTCGCTTCCCGGCTGACTGGTGAAGCCAAACTTTCTGCTGGTGCTGAGTTTTTTCAGCACCGGACAGATTTCGCTGAATTCAACCGTGTATCATCAGGCGGCAAATTGGAAGGAAACTTGCTTGTCATTAAAGACGGAATCCCTTTTGATAAAGACCGACTAAAAGACAGTATTGTCCTGATCCAGGAACGACCTGAAGACTTCGATTTGGAGGGTACAGTTGAAAATGCTGTTATTAATGGAGTTAAAGCGCTTTTGATTGAATATGGAGAGCCGAAGTATTTTCACAAGACAGTCTTCGGTCCTAGAAACCCTTCAATTCCTGTTTTAAAAGTAAGACGGTCGATCGCAGACAAACTTTCGGCTGCGGATGGTGCGACCATTAAAATCGATCTCCCTCTATTAAACAATGAACTGCCTTGCCAGAATGTCATTGGCTTTCTTCCAGGCTATAAAGCTGATCACACCATCGTGGTTTCTGCTCACTACGACCATTTAGGCGATGATCCCGGCGGCTTTCGTTATCCGGGTGCCATAGACAATGTATCTGGTGTAACGACTGTCCTTGAATTGGCCAGGAAATTGATAGATTCAAAGCTTCCTTTCAATATCATAATTGCTTTTTTCTCTGGTGAGGAGTCAGGATTGAACGGTGCCGCCCAATTCATTGAGCAGTTTCCAGAACCAATAACCGCAGCCATCAACATCGACTGCATTGGACAGGAAACACCCATCTCCCTGGTGCGAGTGGGTTACGAGGCTCCCAACCATTGGCTTCCTATTGCGGCAAAAAAAGTATTCGATAAATCAGGAATCGAAATAAAGTGGAAGGAATTTGGACGTGAAGACTCCGTTGCTTTTCGAAAGAAAGGGATACCTGCATTAGGGTTGGGCCAATTCCCATTGGACAATAAAATTAGCATCCATACTCCTGATGACCAATTGGATGCGCTGCAATTTGAGGCTCTTGCCTCATGGGTTGAATTAACTTTGCAATTGATTACCGAACTTGCAGAAGACCTTAAAGGAGGTGATAACCATGATGGACTTCATTAAAAAAATTGCTGGCAAAAAATCAGATTCAGACTGCTGTGGTGTTGAAATCAAAGAAGTACAAGAAAATGAAGAAAAGAAAGAAGATTCTTGCTGCGGCGGCGATACTTCTTGCTGCTAATATTTTTACAATAAAAGGAAGAGGGTGCAATTAACCATTGTTAGCGTGCAATTAGCATCATTATTGTGCAATTCTCTGACTTTACAGTGCAATTGCAAGCAATCTTCGCGCGATTAACGCCTAACATTAAGAGGATAATTTTTCCAGAAAAAGTTTAAAGCATCGATAGCTCCTTAAAAACATAAAAAGGTGGAGCCAGGCATCTGAAATGCCTGATTCCACCTTCTTTTTTCGAAATATTAAACGCTTTTTTCACTTAGATTGGTGTCTAGCTTCAGCGCCTAGCCCCTCGAGTCGCTTCGGTCCGCCCAATGAAGTCAAAGAGCGACTTCACTGGTCGGCCCTCCAGCGCTTGTCGTGGCTGACCAAGGGGCTTCCGCTTTTCTATTCTTCAACCTCTAAAACGGGCATGATTTCTACTTTAATTTTACGGATACGATGGTTTTCTACTTCCTTGACGATAATTCGCAGTGTTTCATAAACAAATGTATCACCGTTTACCGGGATACTTTCCAAGGTTTCAAAAATCCAGCCGCCAAGGTTATGGTACGATGTCTCTGGCATCGGAACATTGAACAATTCGGCAAAATCATCCAGGTCATACTGGGCATCGAACTCGTACGTGCTCTCATCGATTTTCGTCATGATATTGACCTTTTCATCATGCTCATCCCAAATTTCGCCGACTAACTCTTCTAGAATGTCTTCAAGTGTAATCAAGCCGCTAGTTCCGCCAAATTCATCGACGACGATGGCCATATGGCTCTTCGTCCTTTGCAGCTCAGGCAGCAGGGTCGCGATTTTCATCGACTTTACGACGAACATCGGCTGGCGCAGCATCTCACGGACATTGACTTCTTTATTCTGGATCAACTCGGAAAAAAATTCACGTTCGGATAAGAATCCGATGATATTATCTATATTGTCTTCATAAACCGGAACCCGTGAAAAACGTTCTTCAATGAAAATCTGCTTGATCTCCTCGAGTGACTGGTTTACTTCGATTGTAATCATATCCATTCGATGCGTTAAAACTTCACCGACAAGAACATCGTTAAATTCAAGGGAACGGTGCACAAGCTCCCTTTCCTCATTATTAATGACTCCCTCTTCTTCACTGATGTCCACCATCACCTTGATTTCTTCTTCAGTGACAGATGGCTGGACTTCCCCATCCTTCGAGAACATCCTCGATACGGACGCCTTCAACTTGCTGAAAACGAAGTTGACGGGGGTCAGGATTTTAATCAGCAGCAACAGAATGGCAGAAATTTTTAACGAATACTCCTCTGCATTTTCCTTGGCCATCGACTTCGGTAAAATCTCACCGAATATCAGGATGAGAACCGTCATGCCAAACGTACTTACGATCAGACCGGTGCTAGCACCGAACAGGTCGACGGCTACTTTTGATGAGATACTCGCCGCAGCGATATTGACGATGTTGTTTCCTACTAGAATCGTAGATAACGCATCATCGAAATTCTCGGAAATATGCAAAGCATTCTTGCTTCCAGCTCGGCCTTCGGACACGTAATTCCGCAGCCTGATTTTATTGACGCTGGAAAAAGCGGTTTCTGCCGATGAAAAGAAGGCAGATAAAAGAATTAAAACGCCTAATAAAATGACTAAACCTATGGGAACTTCCAAAAAAATTCACTCTCCGAAAAAAAATTTGTCAGAATATATTTTACTGTTTTGACGGGTATAAATCAAATACTCTTGCTTATCCCTATGTATGTACGGTTTACCCGGCGACAAGGTTTCATAATCAGAGATTTTTTACATTTTCCTTGCCTGCCAAATTATTCTTGTTCACATATTTCACTTTGGCAATCAACACATAGCCAAGATAAGCAAAAGCTGACCCAAGCATTGCTCCAACAGCAATGTCTGCCGGATAATGCACCCCAGCCCATATTCGTGAAAAACCAACGATCACTGCGAGCAGAATCCATAAATATGTATGCTTCCTTTTATACAGCCAGAACGTAACCGACATCGTGAAAAAAATAATTGTATGATCGCTTGGAAACGAGTTGTTCACTTCCATCTCAATCAATTGATTGACATCGGCAAGTGTCGCAAATGGCTGGTGATTCGAATAGAACATGCCGGCAATCTTCCCGGCGATTTCAGCTAAAATGAGCGCCGCCAGACCGCTTACCACCATCAATCGGTTCCCTGGCTTACGGCTGAACAAGTATACAAGAACGGCCGCCGCCAAAAGGTAAATTGCATTGTTAGCAATAAAGACCATGACCGGATTCAAAACCTCAAATTCCTTTCCTGCGTCATTGATGATCCTGAAAAGTTCAATATTCATATCTTTTAAAACACTCTCCCCTTAACAAATTAATATGATTATACATTAATTTTCGCGGAGCAAAGTAAAAAAATCGAAGGCCAAAGCCGCCCCCGATTTCTAGACAGGTAAATATTTATTATTTCTATTAAAAGTTGCAGCGAATTCATTAATCGATTCAAAGTCGAGATGCGAAATTTCCTCCGTCGATCCGCTGACGCTTTTCGCAATGATTTTTTCGAAGAAATTCATTTTTGTAAAAATGAATTCACCCCCAAACAACCCTTTTGCTATTGCCGCTTCCCTGAGATTTGGCGGGAAAGCATTTTTAAATTGAGTGTGTGCTTCCTGCCCTTCTCTCATGCAGCATAGAAACAGGCCGAGGTTTTTCCTTTGGAGCACGTCCTCATGCTCTTTCATGAATTTCTTGATTTTACCCTGGATGCTGCCGGCATGGATCGATCCGCCGATCATCACCGAATCGAATAACTCCAAATCAGAATGCAGCTTCGTCTTATCCAGATTAATGGCAATGACTTCCCCTTCAATCTGCTTTCGTAAAAGATGTGCCGCTTTCGCTGTCGTACCATGCGTTGAGCAGTAAACAATCAAACTCTTCATTAGATCGCCCCCATCAGCTCTCTGGTATCCTGGCTCCTGTGCAATAGTCCATTTGGGTTCATTATAGCTTTTAGGTAAAGAAAAAGTGTGAGAGATGTATGGCAATTTTCTTACAATTAGAGTGTTAAATAACAAGGAAAAACCCATATGACTTCATACAAAGCCTTTGTTAGCCCTGCTTGTTACCGAAAGCATGAGTACCTTTCCTTTTCGGGCATATGTGGGCTCCGCTTGTTACCGAAATCTTGAATCCCCTTTCTTTTCGGGCACATGTTGGCTCCGCTTGTTACCGAAATCGTGGTACCCCTTCCTTTTCGGGCACATGTTGGCTCCACTTGTTACCGAAATCGTGAATCCCTTTCTTTTTCGGGCACATGTTGGCTCCGCTTGTTACCGAAATCGTGAATCCCTTTCCTTTTCGGGCACATGTTGGCTCCGCTTGTTACCGAAATCGCGGGTCCCCTTTCTTTTCGGGCACATGTTGGCTCCGCTTGTTACCGAAATCGCGGGTCCCCTTTCTTTTCGGGCACAAGTTGGACCTGTTTGTTACCGAAATCTCGGGTTCTCTTTTTTCGGGCACATGTTGGCTCCGCTTGTGACTATAATCGTCATTCCATACCCTGTCCGGGTACATTAACTTCTACAATGTGCTTTCTCCAACTCCAACAAATGCTTTTTCATTTCGATTCCGCCGCGGTACCCGGTAATCGCTCCATTTTTTCCGATGACGCGATGACAGGGTACGGTGATCAGGACTGGATTAGCCCCAATGGCTGTTCCGACTGCTCTTACCGCAGCAGGCTTGCCAATTTTTTCTGCAATATTTGAATATGTACAGGTCTCTCCATAAGGTATTTCCCTCAAAGCACCCCAGATTGCTTCCTGGAATGGGGTTCCTTTTACATCGACTGGCAGGGAAAATTGTACGAGCTTTCCTTCTAGATAATCTGTCAATTCTTGCTTGTATGGTTTCATGATTTCTTCATTTTTTTCAAAAATAGCTGTTGGAAAACGTTTAGCCATAACTTCATAGTCTTCTTCCGGCGATCCAACATAGCATAGACCTCTTTCCGACGCTGATATATAAATCTCATTACCATTAAAACGAAGGATGTCCCAATAGATTTTTTGCTCCACCACTCATCACTCCTTCTTACCTTCTTTTCCTCATTATAACTAAAAAAGAAATCCAACGTTTCAATATGAAAAAATATTAAATTCTAAATTTTCTTTACACTAGTAAATTTTCCCTTTACGATGAATATGGAGTGAAAAAACTCCCATCAAATCAAAGGAGGTTAAGGATCATGGACAATTCAAAAAAGAAGCTTATTTTAACGAAAAAGGAAGATGGCCCATAGTTAGGGAGGAGAATGAACGTGGCACAATTGAACAAGGTTATTCAAATCGAGAAATATCATGAAGGATTGGCGGCTGGAGTCGCCAAAATGTGGAATCTGAGTCGTGACGGCTGGGGCGGCGATACGCGTGTCATGACGGAGGAGCAGGTGAAAAAGAAGGAAGCTAACTCTGATAACATTGAGCTTTATCTGGCGCTGGACGGAGAGGAAGTCGTCGGGTACTGCGGCCTGTCTGAGTATAAAGAGGATACAGGATCACTGTATATCCCACTGCTCAACGTGCGCACGGATTATCATGGACATAAAATCGGCAAGAAGCTCTTGCTTCAGGCGCTTGAAAAAACGGTGGAGCTTGGCTGGCCTCGGCTTGATCTTTACACATGGGCCGGGAACACGAAAGCTGTTCCGCTTTATAAAAAGTGCGGCTTTTTCTGGGAGGACAGGGATGACTCGACCCACTTGATGAATTTCATTCCGCAGGTCCTGAATACTCCACTTTTAAAACCTGTCTTTGAAAAACTGGATTGGTATGAAGATAGCACCAGATTAATAGAAGTAAAGCCGGATGGAACCAAGGAAAATGGCTTTACTTTCTATGAATATAGCTGGCAGAGCGCAGTCACGTCAGCGAGAGTACAATTCGAGCGAACAAGCCGCGGCATCAGCTTGATTGAAACAGATGAGTTCATTCTGCAAATGAAACTGGCAGACCATGAAGTCATCCAGGAGGAAGAACGGGAATTCGAGATTACGGTCGTGAACAAGGGCGACGCGCCCCTATCCTTCAAGGCAAACGGTACGGATAATGGACGCATTAAGTATGATTTCGTTGAAGAACGAATGGTAGATCATGAGTCTACTATATCTGCCTCCTTCACTGTAGAAAAAGGAGAAGAACCGAGCAACTGGCGGATGCATCCAAGCATTAAGGCGACAGTGTGGATCAATGGGCTTGAATGCGAGTTGAAGCTTGGTATCTTCCCTATCAATCCAGCAAAAATAGAAGCCAGCTACTCTGGCAATCTATCTTTCCTGGAAAAAGAAACATCTATTATTGTTGAAATTAGCAATAACTTGACCGAAAACGCTGTTTTTGAATTAAACTTTCCTGAAGATGAGCAGGTCGTATTAGAAAGGCAAAATTTCACCGCGGAAGTTCCTGCCAGGGGGCGGAAGACGCTGTCTGTTCCTTTAACGGTAAAACAACATGGATTTTATAAACCTGAGCTAACGGTTACAGCAACAAAAAACGATGGACAACAGCTGACCTTCGAACAGGAGATCTCGGTTGCTTTCAAGGGGCTTGGGGAAAAGTTCGGCGGTGAATCGAAGGATTTCTGGCATATTTTCAATGGCCTTGGCCAAATCAATGTCCGGAAACGTGACCTGCTGACGTCTGGCGCTAGAAACAATAAAAAGAATCAGCCTTTTGCCTTTATGACACCGAAACTTGGAAAACCATATTCACAAGAGTTCACCAAGAAAAAGCCTTCCTCTGTTACATGGGAAATCAATGATTCCTGGATTGATATGAAGATCTGCCTGGAATCTGCTGAGATGGAAGGACTGCACTTAACGCAGACGTATCGTTTATTCGGTGACGGCATCATCCACACATGGGCTGAGGTAGAAAATAAAGGTGAGAGCGTCCATCCTGATGTAGCTTTCAGCCAGCCTGTCTACCATGAGATGGAGCGGGTTTACTTCCCACTCGACGGCGAGGTGGTGCATTTTTCCGAAAATCGGATCATGGAAATTGGTGAGCTCGAGACAGAGAGAATCACGGGAAACTGGTATTTTACCGAGGGACATTTCGGTCCAATCGGATTGGCATGGTCTGAAAGCAGCAATGCCGGCCCTGAAAGCTGGCAGTTCATCATCGAGGACCAATTTGGAAAGCTGGTGCCGGGTGCAAAAGCTGTGTCAGGAACCATCACCCTCTCACTAGGAGCTTTCCAGAATGTTGAGGAGTTCATCGCCTATGCAGAGCAAGTTCAAATCCGAAAGAAGCCTGAAACAACAAGTGATTTATGCTTCAAAGCTGATCAGCTCGTGACCAAGCCTGATACTGACCTGGCTTTCACTTTAAAAACTCATCGAAATAGCTATCTGAATGGAACATTGACGATTGGAAAAGAGATTCACGCGGTTACCGCCGATATGGAGAAAAACTCTCATTCTATGACAGTGCCAACAGGCGCACTACAGCCTGTGTCCATTCTTGAAGCCACTTACGCAGGCAACGGAACGGAAGCTAGATTCAAAGAGTTGCTAATCTCTCCATCGGGAAGTGTTAATGCCCGAACGGAGGATGGAAGTTTCATCATCAATAATGGCGTCATCACCCTCAAAGCAGACCCAGCCTTTTACCCTGGTATCTATTCAATGGAAGTGAATGGCCACGAATGGCTCGCCAACTCCTACCCAGAGCTGACGGCGAAAAGCTGGTGGAATCCATGGGCTGGCGGGATGAAGACTGTACCTAACGGAATTAATACCTTCTCGTTGTTAAAAGAAAACAGCCATGCCGGAGTGGTTGAAGTGACGGACAGTGAAGGCAATAAATGGGCCGGTCTGGCGATCACCACTGAGTTCAAGGAACATAAGCAGTGGAAGGACGTCCAGTATGTGCAATATTATTTGACGCTTCCTGGCGTGCCGGTTGTCGCCTCTTTTGCGGAAGTGAAGGATGCTGGCGGGAAAAACCTTGCTGATGAAGTTTGGATCACAGACATGTTCATTGGTGGAAACCAACTGACCGATGTGCGGATTTCAGTTAGTGACAGCCAACAAGGGCATGCTTATCACGCAGGCAGCGAGGAAATTCCTTTGCTCCTGGATGGAGATTCGTATTTCACCTCCAACAGCTGTGATGATAAGTTTTACGTGATTCCGAACAACGATGCCTATCCAACTGACGCGTATACTAATAAAGAAGTTTTGCAGCTTGTCTCAAGGCACAAAGGCGACTTTGAAAAAAGCGCTCCCCTGTTCCTGCTGTTTGATGAACGCAGGCTGACTGGCGATTTGCTGAAAAAACTTAGAAGAGTTCAATTTTAAAAGGAGAAAACATGAAAATCATCGATGCCCATATTCATCTATCAAACATCAAATCCTTTTATGAAACGGCCGAGAAGCTGTCATTCGTCGACTATTCCACAGCTGGCATCCTAAAGGAATTCAAGGAGGCCAATGTGGTGCTCGGAATCGGCATGGGCCTGACGGAAACCGATAAAATGGGGTTCCCGGATTATGAAGCCCGGACGCCGATGGGACTCGATATGGCAGCCGAACTTCCGGCCAACATTTTTTGCTGCGTCGGCGTCAACCCATATGACCTCGGTGAGGAAGCCCTTGCCCGGCTTGAAAAAGAACTGCACAATCCGAAGACAGTCGGAATCAAAATCTATCTTGGCTACTATCCTTTTTATGCGTATGACGAAGTGTACGAACCGGTCTATAAGCTGGCAGCGAAATATCAGCTTCCTGTCGTTTTCCATACCGGGGACACCTATTCGGAACGCGGCTATTTGAAATATTCCCATCCGATGGCAATTGACGAGGTCGCGGTCAACCACCGCGATGTGAACTTCATGATGGCACACTTCGGGGATCCATGGACATTGACCGGAGCGGAAATCATCTATAAAAATCCGAATGTATTTGCTGATCTATCAGGACTGATCGTTGGCACAAAGGAAGAACTGGATAAACGCAGCCAGGGACGTTTTCTTGACCACCTGCGCCATGCGCTTGAATTTGCGGATTCCTACGACAAGCTGCTGTTCGGCACAGACTGGCCTTTGATCCCGGTCGGTCCGTATATCGAGTTCATCAAGGACCTGATTCCGCCCGAGCACCATGAGGATGTATTTTACAATACTGCCCTGAAGGTGTTTCCGAAGATCAAGCCGTATTTGGAGTAAGGACGAGATGATTAGAAGAACAAGAAGAAGTCCCATTATCACTATGGTAATGGGACTTCTGAACGTTTAAAGGTATCTCTGAAGCCAGGAAGTCAGATGCTTAGCTGCCTCAGGATGAATTGGTTTGCCGATTGTTTTTAAGTAATCCTTTTTGTATGATGATGGCTTCATCGGCGTAAGTTGTTCCTTTAAGCCATGGTCCATGTTTTCGATGACATGGATCTCATATTCTCCCTGCACAAACTGTTCAAGGCGCTTCAGCTTTTCAGGGTTGGCCTGGAAATCCTTTGTGCCATTGATTGCCAGCACCGGACATGTCACCTTCGCCAATGCCTCTTCTATATTCAGCGCAAAATGCTCCCTGAAATATTTCGCGGGCATTTTGATGAAGCCTAGTGTTTTCGTTACATCTTTATCGGAATCGACCATTTTCTTGTAGGTACCCTGGGCTTGTTTTTCGGCTTTATCGAGAGTGTTGAATTTGTTGATGATGAACCCCTGGATTCCCGTCTTTTCTCTCATCTCTTTGTAAAGCAGCTGTCTTTGATGATCAAGCGCTTCCTTAAGCGTTTCACCGCCACCTGAAAGAAGGACCAATCCGGCTGCCGGCCTAATTGCGTTCAGGGCAGTACCGACCATGCAGCCTTCGCTGTGGCCAATAATGATTAGTTTGCTCTCGTCTACCTTCGGATGAGCTGCCAGCTTATCAAGCGCAGCTTCCCCATCTTTCAACGCATCAGAAAGCCCGGCTGAATGAAAATCCCCTTCGCTTTCACCGATACCTCTCTTATCGTAACGGAATGTTACAAATCCGAGTGATGTACACAACTCAGCCAAATCCTTGTAAAGATTGAATTTAAATTTTCCATTAGGCGTGCTGCCGTCACGGTTCAACTGACCAGATCCCGGCAGGAACACCATTGCCGGATAGGTTTCCTTGCCTTGATCCGGAATCAATAATGTCCCATTCAAATTCACGTTACTTTTAAAAGAAATTTCCTCTTTAACCATCTGGGCGTTCATCATCCTTATTCCCCTCTTCAATTGTGTTATGGGTCGTTAATATATTGGTTAGTGTCCGTTTCTTCCTGTTCGGTGCTTCTTCATTTTGGAGCAGCGGTGTAATCAACTCTACGTACTTCCTGATAAATTCACTATATTCCTCATCGCTGGCATATAAAGTTGCCTGTCTAAAGCTTGCCATGTCTTTTTGAAAATCATAGTTGGGCTGGCGAATATAGGCTTCAAAATCCATCAATACACTGGCAAGGAACTTCATGAAATATTCAAGATGCTCCTCCGGCCCCGCTTTGAGCACCTCTTCCCTTGAGAGAACTTCATTATTTTTCGGCAGAGCATAGACTTTTTCAATTGTTCCGCGAACCTGATTTTCTTCAACCACCTCAATGACTCTGGCATCAAGCAATTTTTTCAAATGGCGATACAAAGTCGCCTGTGGAACCTCCGGCAGCTTCTCCGCAATCTGCTGGACCGTCTTCCTCCTCCCGCTGGCTAACGTTTGAAGAACCTTCATACGTACTGGATGTAAAATCAAATCTGCTTTCGTTTCCTTCATCGTAATCACCTGCTGTATATTAGTTTCGATTATTATCATTATCAATAATGATAATATAATCTCGTTTGAAAATAATGTCAATACATATTGGTAAAATTTATCTTTTGATCTGATAATTGAAACTTCACTTCACACCTTTTTTCTGTCCGTCACAAAAAACTCCCGCTGGATCCCTTCTTCCAGCAGGAGTAATGTTTTTTATAAAAAGAAAACCAAAATTTGTGATGCAACCGCCACTGATATAAGCGCGAATGGGTACGCGGCTGCATAGGCGATCGCGGGATCTTCGGAATCCATTAACTGGTTAGTGGCTCCCAGTCCAGGTGTACTTGTCATTCCACCGCACAATGCGCCTAATGAGTGAATGATGCTAAGACGGAAAAGCTTTCTTGCGATGAAAAAGCCGGCTACCACTGGCAGGATTGTGATGATCGCACCGCCGATGACAAGATTGAAGCCTTCCTGCTGGATAACCTGAACAATTCCTTTTCCTGCTGTAGTACCAGCGCCGGCAAGGAATAGGACCAGTCCGATATCACGGATGACCTGGTTCGATGGCTGGTAATAGCGCGCATGAATTGGACCGAGTTTACCAAAGTGACCGATGATTAAAGCGATAAACAACGGTCCGCCGGCAACTCCGAATGTAATCGTGCCGAGCTTCGGAAAATGAAACGGAATCATTCCCGCCAGCACACCCAGGAGCAACACTAAACTCAGAGACAAGATATGGATATTGGTAACTGTCAGTTTCTTTCTGCTAAACAGCTTTTCTACATCATCCAAACGGTCTTCACTGCTCACAAGCGTCAGGACGTCGCCGCGTTCAAGCCGCCATTTCGAGCTCTGGTTGAATTCAAAACCGCCACGTTCAATCCTCGTAACCGTCACTCCATAAGTCCGTCTTAATTCAAGCTCCCTGATCGTCTTCCCGATCAATTCCAGTGAATCGACGGTGACCTTGCGAAGCTCCACATTATCTTGATTCTTGAAATTGGACTCGACTTCCCTGCCGATATCCTCACACAGTCTTTTCAAGTCACTCGGTAAACCGACAGCAACAAGCCTGTCCCCCACCAGGATAACCGTGTCATTAAGGGCAATGATATTCCTGTCCCCGCGGATTACGCGACTGATGACGACCGTATTGTATTTATTGAACTCCAGCTCTTTTAAGGTTCTTTTATTAATTGCTGAATTCGTGACCTCTATTGTCATAACCTCAGGCGACTCATCATTGCGCACAGGTCCCGATTTCTTTTTCAAATCCTCGGCTAGGTCCACCTTCAGCACTCGCGGCAAGAGCTGCACGAACAGCACAACCGCCAGTACTCCGAATGGATAGGCAATACCGTAGCCGACAGACGCGAGTGGGTCACCTGTTGCCTGGAGGGCCGCTGCCAGACCAGGTGTACTCGTCAGTGCCCCAGTCATGATTCCGATACTCAATGCCGGAGACAGGTTAAACAGCTTTGATACGACAATCGTTGTAACCGATGCGATCAGGACAATCAGCAAACTGATGATGCCAAATACAACCCCACTTGTTTTCATCATCCGGAAAAAGCGGGGTCCGGCAGACAAGCCGACGGCCACGATAAATAAGCCGAGCCCCAGCTGCTGGATGACCGGCGACACCTGATAGCCGAAATGTCCGAAGACCATTGCCGCCAGCAGGACACCGGACGTTCCAAGGCTAAGTCCCCGTATTTTGATCTCCCCGAGTGCTGAGCCAAGAAATAATATGACAAATAGTAGAATTAATGGTTCCTCTAGCAAACCAATTATGCCGTCCACAGATGATTCCTCCAATGATTGCGATTGTGAAAATCTATACAAATCAGAATATCACGATGTCAAAACTATTCATAACCAGACATTGACGAATTTAGTACAAAAACAACATCCCTCTGTTGAAAACGAATTCTTCTATTAAAAAGCAATGATTTTTTTGCGTTTTCCTCAAAGCAGGGATCTGTAAACAGTCTTTTTACGCTCAGATTGTAGAAATCACAATTTTTTTGCGAAGAAATCAAGTTGCTCTTCCTTTTCATAGCGGAAAATATAAATTTATATAGCTAAATATACTATTTTTACAGCGTAAGGACCTTTTTATAGCGACTTTCTCTTTTATATAGCGAGTTTATCTTTTTTATAGCGACTTTTTCATTTTTATAGCGACTTAATCGTTTTTATAGCGACTTTTCTTTTTTTATAGCGAACTGGAAAATATCGCTCTTTTTTTCCAATTGAAAAAGAGACCCATTGCTGGGTCTCTTCATATTTAAATCACTTCATAAACATCCTGGGAGGATTCAAGGATATAATCAGGTTTGGGCTGGCCGATTTTTGCTTTATGCCCGGCTATATGGTCGGGATGCTTCTCCCAGTTCTTCCAGTCCTGCTCGGATTGCCAGCTAATCATAATCATAACTTCTTCGTCGCCCCGTCGGCTCTTTTTTACGAGAACCTGTTTATCCAGGAAGCCGGGCTGGAGTTCGATCAGCATGCCTTTTTTCGAAAAGCGTTCGGTGACTTGGCTGGAATGTCCCTCTTTCACTAGGACTCTCTTAATTTGATAGAACATTATAGCGCAGACCTCACTTCATCGATCATTGATTGCATAGACTGCAATCCGCCCCCGCTTAAGTACCAGTTAGTGCCGTCAAGGTAGATGATTTTGCCGTTTTTAAACGCGTCAGTCTTTTTCACAAGTTCATTTTCGATCGTTTCCTTCGCGCCGACTTCGCCTCCTACAGCTGCGGTACGGTCAATGACGAACAAGATTCCAGGGTTTTTCTCAAGGATATATTCGAATGTGATGCTCTGGCCGTGAGTGGATGCTTCGATTTTTTCATCTGCCGCCTTGAAGCCGAATACATCGTGGATTAAACCGTAACGAGACCCGGCACCATAAGCGCTGACCTTGCCTTCATTCGCCAACACAAGCAATGCCTTCTCTTCTGCAGCGGAAGCCTCTTTATTGATTTCTTCTACACTTTTATTGATTTCCGCCAATTTTTCCGTCACGACATCTTCTTTTTCAAAAATTTCACCAATCAGTTTCATATTCTTCTCAAAGGATTCCATGTATTTTGTATAGTCCATACCGACAAAAACAGTAGGAGCAATTTCCTCGAACTGGTCGTACAATTCAGCCTGCCTAGGCGAAATGAAAATGACGTCTGGCTTCATGGCATGGATTGCTTCAAAATCAGGTTCCTTCAAGCTGCCGACATTTGTGTATTCCTTGCCCGCGTATTTTTCCAGGTATTCAGGAACGATTGCCTGTGGTACGCCTGTAACCCCGACGCCCAGCTCATCAAGAGTATCTAATACACCAAAATCAAACACGACAACTTTTTCAGGGCTCTTTTTGACAGTTGCTTCCCCGTACTCATGCTTGATCGTCATTTCCTTTGCTTCGTCTTTTCCTGCTGCTGCAGTCGTTTCTGCTTTATCATCAGAACCACATGCTGCCAAAGCAAATACCATTGCTAAAACAAGTGCTAGTAAACTGAATTTTTTCATCGTAAAACTCCCCTTTTTGGTTATTGTTAAGCTCCAGTCCAATCATAAGCCGTACTTTCAGAAATTTGATTTCTACTGAATGTCGAATTTCTGACAGAGACCCTTCCGCTATTCGAGTGAAGAATTAAAATAAACACATATCCGGCAATTGTTCATTTCCTGGATTGGGATATCCATATCGTAGATTTCTTTTAGCGCGTCAGACTGGATAATCTCCCTTGTTGGGCCATCCCTGACGACTTTTCCATCCTTCAGTGCGACGATGCGGTCCGAGTAGACGGAGGCAAAGTTGATGTCATGCAGGACGATGACGACTGTTTTACCAAGGTCATCGACAAGCTGGCGCAGGATTTTCATGATCTGGACTGAATGCTTCATGTCCAGATTGTTCAATGGTTCATCGAGCAGAATGTATTCTGTATCCTGTGCAATGACCATCGCGATGAACGCACGCTGCTTCTGACCGCCTGACAATTCATCAAGGTAGCTGTCCTGCATCTCGCTAAGGTGCATGTACTCAATCGCCTGGTCGACGAACCGTTCATCCTCCTCAGTCAGCCTCCCTTTTGAGTAAGGGAACCGTCCGAACGACACCAGCTCGCGGATTGTCAGGCGAACATTCATGTAATTCGACTGCTTCAAGATCGAGACCACCTTGGAAAATTCATTCGACTTCATCTTCCAGACATCGGTCCGGTCGATGAGCACTTCCCCGGAGTCCGCATCGAGCAGGCGGCTAACCATCGAGAGCAGCGTCGATTTTCCGGCACCATTTGGTCCGATGAACGAGGTGATCTGCCCCCTCTGGATATTGACGGTCACATCCTCAACGACACTCTTTTTTCCGTAAAATTTGGACAGTGAACGAACTGTGATCATGTTGATCGACTCTCCTTCAGCAGTAAGTAGATGAAATATACGCCACCGACGAAGTTGATGATGACACTAAGCGTCGTGGAGAATGTGAAGACTCTTTCGACGACCCATTGGCCGCCCACAAGGGAAATCACACTGATTAAAATCGCTCCGCTGATCAGGACGCTGTGCCTGTAGGTTTTGAAAGCTTGATAGGATAGATTCGCAACAATCAAACCTAAAAAAGTAAGCGGTCCGACAAGGGCGGTGGAAACTGAAATGTATACGGCAACGAGCACCAGCATTTTTTTTACAATAGAATCATAGGAAACTCCAAGGTTGATCGCATTTTCCCTGCCGAGCGACAGCACATCGAGATAGGATGTGAACCTCCAGGCATAAATGGTCAGCAGGACAATCAGGCCAATCGCCAGCCAAACCAGGTCAGTGTTGATGTTGTTGAAGCTGGCAAACATCCTGTCTTGGACGACCTGGAATTCGTTCGGGTTGATCAGCACTTGCAGGAACGTGGAAATACTTGAGAAGAAAGTTCCGACGATAATTCCCACTAGCAGTAAAAAGTAGATTGGTTGACTTCCCTTTTTAAAAAGAAGCCGGTAAAGCAGCAAGGCGAATACCACCATGATTGCAACTGTTAAGATGAAGTTCACCTGCTTATTGACAACTGTCACATGGCCGGAACCGAGGAAGAATATCAGCACGGTCTGCAGCAGCATGTAAAGCGAATCCAGTCCGATGATACTCGGTGTCAGGATGCGGTTGTGGCTGATCGTCTGGAAAACGACGGTTGAGTAGGCGATTGCCACTCCGGTGATTACCATCGCCGCCACCTTCATCGCCCTTCTTGGCAGGGCATAATCGAAGCTGCCATTCAGATCATGGAATAAATACAGTGCGCTCGCACCCATTGCGATGAAAACAAGGAGGATTAATTTGACTGAATTACGCATATGCCTTCCTCCTAAACAACAGGTACAGGAAAATTCCGCTGCCGATGACGCCGACCATCAGGGAGATCGAAATCTCATAAGGATAAATCAGCACGCGGCCCAGGATGTCCGTTACCAAGAGAAAGTTCGCTCCCAGCAAAGCCGTATGCGGCAATGTTTTTTGCAAATGGTCGCCTTTAAAAATCGAAACGATATTCGGGATGATCAGTCCGAGGAATGGAATCATTCCGACCGTAAGCACGACAGTGGCCGTAATCAGAGCGACAAGGATCAATCCAATGTTGACAACCCGTTTGTAGGCGAGCCCCAAGTTTTTTGAAAAATCTTCTCCCATTCCCGCCACCGTGAAGCGATTGGCGAATAAATAGGCAATCACCAGGATGGGAATGCTTATGTACAGCAGCTCATACCGCCCCTTCATGATCATCGAAAAATCACCCTGCAGCCACGCGGACATGTTTTGGATGACATCTGCTTTGTAAGCAAAGAATGTCGATATGGATGATAGGATATTACCCAGCATCATCCCGACAAGCGGAATGAAAATCGCGTCCTTGAACTTAATCCGGTCAAGGATTTGCATGAACAAGAATGTTCCCGCCAGTGCGAACACAAACGCGATCAGCATTTTCTCAATTGTGGACGCGTTTGCAAAAAACAGCATAGAAACTAGTATGCCTAATCTCGTCGCATCGAGTGTGCCCGCCGTTGTCGGTGACACGAACTTATTTCGGCTGAGCTGCTGCATGATCAGACCGGCAATGCTCATCCCCGCCCCAGCAAGGAGGATTGCAATCAACCGCGGCACCCTGCTGATCAGGAAAATTTCTGTTTCTTCCGATTGAAAATCAAGCAGTTCGAGTGGTGTGATTCTGCTTACTCCTACAAAAAGAGAAAGCAATGAAAGTATGATCAAAGATGTAATCAAGTAACGCTTTTTCATGGCCATGCTCCTAATTTATCGATAGATAATGATAATCATTATCAGTTAACCTATTTAAATATTAAATCGGATCAATAATAAAAGTCAATAGTTAAATGAGAACTTTTTTCAATTAGATTGGAAACTAGTGGGAATAATTTATAAAATTTTCATGATTTGCAGGTGGGATATGTAGGGGTTTTCTCATGTAAATGATTTAGTTTTGGAACAAATGCCTTATCACATAGCCACCGGACTAAAGTGTCAGAATTGGTTCTGGCTTTGACAGCTTTGTTGGCCTTCCCTACCAACCTGTCCAAAGTTGGTCGATGTTCGGACAGCTTTCCCGGCTCTCCCTCCAAACCTGTCCGAAGTTGGGCATTGTTCTGACAGCTTTCCTGGATTCTCCTCTAAACCTGTCCGAAGTTGGACGTTGTTCGGACAGCTTTTCTTGCTTTTCCTCAAAACCTGTCCGAAGTTTTGGCGTTGTTCAGACAGCTTTTCATGCTTCACATCCAAACCTGTCCGAAGTTTGGCGTTGTTCAGACAGCTTTTCTCGCTTTTCCTCAAAACCTGTCCGAAGTTAGGCGTTGTTCAGACAGCTTTTCATGCTTTACATCCAAACCTGTCCGAAGTTGTTCGATGTTCGGACAGCTTTTCTGGCTTTTCCTTCAAACCTGTCCGAAGTAATGTCCCTCAACGAAAAAAAGCCCCTATTAGGAGCTAATATCCAAAGATTTTTCCAGCAGCCTTTGATGCCTGATTTCAAATTTGTGAATGTGATTCAACTCTTCTAGCAGGTCATGAATCGAGACCAGCTCGTAATAGATGACTGTTTCTTCGGAGAATCGGTGGGAGTATGCTTCCCGTCCATCTACTTCATGCCTCAATAAATCCAGCAGTTCTTTTACAATAGCGTCATGAGATTCATCCATCGCAAAATCGGGATGGTGGAACGCGGACTTGATCGATTTCACCATGTCTTCGACTATCTGTGCTTTTTCCTCAGATAGGTGCATCGAGGGGAGCGAAACGAGATTTCCAACGTGATAATGGACTTGTCTCAAAATAGTAAGTTTCTTGAATTCATAATGGATATTGCGCATATTTTTCCGGTCGAATTGATGCAGCTTCCATTCTTTCTTTTGGTGCTTGCATAGTGTTTCAATAGCTTCCATATCTTTCAGGATTCTTTGGAAATCTGCCCTTGTTTCCCGGTGCAAAGGCTGATGTCTTGTGATTTCCGTTCCCCTGCCTTCTATCAGATCCCCTGTCTCAACAATCAATTGCTGGATTTTTGCCTTAATCGATTTTGAATAGTCAGGTCTGATCACGAGCAGGTTCACCAGAGTCGACACGGTTAGCCCGGTCAAAGTTGTTCCTAGACGGATAAAAAAGTTGGACAAATAGTGATCCTGGACAGTCGAAATCATCGCCACTCCCGTCAGGACCGCTACGAGCGCCCCATCCTGGAGGTGCAGCCTGTGGCAGGCAATGATGGTTGCGACGGCAACAAGCATATAGGTAAGCGGACTGTCTCCAAACGCAAAGTTGAAGACAACGGAAAAAGCAGCTCCAATCGCCGATGCAGGGAATCGTACGTATGCTTTTTTTATCGAATCAGCCGCGGTCGGTTCAATTGTCACAATCGCTGTGATTACGGCGAACATCGGCGGCCAGCCTAACAGCTCGCAGAACAATGCCGTGATGAAGACCGCAATCCCTGTTTTAAGGACCCTTCCTCCGACAAAATTGAATTTTTTAAGTATAGCCATTTTGCATTCCTCATTTAAAAATACTCTTACTATCATTATACCGTATGGGAACCAGATACGAAAAAGAGCCCCTAATAATAGGGACTCCTGAATTAGTTGA
>NZ_JBIQOE010000263.1:0-31732 GCF_047739415.1 Mesobacillus sp.
ACACATAAAAAAATCCTTATAATTAGTAGGAAGGTCAATGTCCTGTCCAAATCCTAATTATAAGGAGTTCCCATGGACAAGAGTAACACAATATCAGTATTTAATAAATACCTATATCCGATGGGTGAAGGTGTTTTAATAAAAATGACAGAACAACTTGAACTTGATAAGTATGTAAAAAAATTTAAGATTATTCCTTTTGTAAAACTGTTTACCTACGCACAATTAAAACGAATTACTAGTTTAACTGATATTAGTTTTGAGTTAAACAAGGACTCCAAACTCCAGAAAGAAATTGGATTAAAGTCAATTAGTAAATCCCAATTGTCAAGGAAGTTAAGTGACATTTCCCCTTCTATTTTTGAGGCCGTACTGAGACATCTCATACAGCAGGTACGTCAAATATATGGAGTTGGCAAAGGGAATCAAAAGCTTAGAAAGCTGCATCTTATCGATTCATCAACCATCACTCTTAGTCTTAAGGAGCATCCTTGGGCCCCTAAGAATCGTTTTACTTCTGGTATCAAATTGCATACGCGCGTGGTGTTTCATGATGATGTTACATACTTAGATGATCTAATTATTACACCTGCAAGACCATCTGATGTAGCACAGTTAGATGCTCTCTTAGTCAATATACCTGGTACCTTCCATGTTTTTGATCGAGGGTATTTTGACTTCAAGAAGTTCGACAGACTCTGTTCAGAAGGAATTCGGTTTGCCACACGAATTAAGGAGAACACAGTGGTTGAAGTGGTTGAAGAAGTTCCTGTGCCAAAGAACTCATCCATTCTAAGAGAAGCTGTTGTTTTTCTGGGGAAGATGAAACATCCTCTTCGTTTGATAGAAACAGTCGATAGCGAAGGAAAACAGATCCAAATTATTATTAATGATGCAAAAATCCCGGCAGAGGAAGTAAGTGCTATTTATCGGGATCGCTGGAAAATAGAGTTGTTTTATAAGTGGATGAAACAGCATACGGTATTAAAAACGATGTATGGTAAAAGTCAAAATGCAGTACATAACCAAGTTTATATGGCGATGATTTCCTTTTGTTTAACTCTATTATTACAGGCTGATTCAGGGTTTAAAGGTACCTTATTAGTGTTAAAAAAGCATATTGAAAAATTTGTATTAAATACATATCCAGAATTTAAGAAGGAATTATTTAAGCCTCCTTCAAGATCCTCTGCCGGAAGAAAAAGGTATGATCACGAACAAGTATTTAAAGAAATAGTTATGGGCGTGGAAGCAGGAGAATTTAGAAATAATTAATCGTAGATAAGTGTAAAAATATGGATAAAGGACACCTTCAATGATGTCACTTTATCCTTTTTTTCTTTTCTCGAGGATTTAATAAGTCGGAATATTCACTTATTTTAACCAGGTACAATTTCACTAATAAATTTTTCATTTGACTTATCAGCAACACTTTAATGCAACGCTAGTGAATCTTCTATGCGATTGGAACTTGTTAATACAGTATTCTTACCAGTCAGAGGTACAGACCGAAACAGCCTCGCGTTGAAAAACGTGAGGCTTTTTTAAAACTCCTCACTGAAATGAGGTAGATGAATGTTAGTTGATTTTTTATTGATAGCATTAATAGTCATTTGTGTGATCACCGATTTGAGAGAACGGAAGATTTATAACAAGGTGTTACTGCCGTTTTTACTGGCTGGCCTCGTTTTGAATTCAGTAACTGATGGAATTTTGGGCCTTGGCTTTTCGCTTTCCGGCACAGTAGTTGGTTTCTCTATTTTATTGATCCCTTATTTGTTAGGTGGAATGGGTGCTGGAGATGTGAAGCTGCTTGCGGTGATCGGTGGCTTGAAAGGGGCCGTATTTGTATTGACGGCTGCTGTTTATATGGCGCTTGCTGGTGGGATTCTGGCGTTATTAATCCTTTTTTTCAGAAAGGGTGCCTTAAACAGGCTAAAGCAGATTGGCATATTCCTGGGCGGGCTGCGCAGTGGTATGAAAGTTCCGCTTGGACTGGATAAGGAATCCCTGACCACCACCTATCCATATGGGGTGGCCATTGCGATTGGAGCTGTGGCTGCGATTGTGTTTCCGAATGGAGGGGGATTGTTATGAGGCGTGATGAGAGAGGGCAATCACTCGTTGAGACTGCCCTCGTACTGCCGGTTCTTTTATTGCTGTTGGTAGGCATTTTGGATTTTGGCAGGATAATGTATTCTTATGCCCATCTTCATATGGCGGCCCAGGAAACTGTCAGGGTGGGAGGTCTCGGTAAAAGTGATTCCGAAGTCACTGCTTTTGCCAGGGATTACGTTCAGCTGAATGAGATTGATAAACTGGCCATCTCTATCTCTCCAGGAGATGCGGGACGGGTGGCTGGTGACTATTTAACTGTGAAGTTGGAATATCCTTATCAATTTTTCACTCCGTTTATATCCAGCCTGTTTTCTTCATCCTTGACGATAAAGGCGGAGTCAACGATTAGGGTTGAGTGAGGAGGACTAAATGGCAAAAAGATGGTTAGCGGAAGAATCAGGGAACACCATCCTTTTGGCAGCTCTTTCGATGTTTGTCATCCTTAGTATTGCCGGCCTTGCAATCGACGGCGGGATGGTTTATATGACGAAGGCGGAGCTTCAGAAAACGGCTAATGCTGCTGTCCTTTCTGGAGCACAGGAGCTGACCAACAATGAAGCGAAGGTTGAAGAGGTGGTACGAAACATCGTAGCAGCCCATAAGGATGGCTCTTCTGTCGACAATATATCAATAGAGATGGAGAAGAAGGTCGGCATCGATTTGTCCAAAAAAGTCGATCTGGCATTCTCAAAACTGCTTGGCTTTGAAACTGTCGATGTCAAAGCACATTCTGCTGCCGAGTTAAGAACGATGGGACGGGCAGAAGGAGCAGCACCGCTTGGGATTGATGACAGTATCCCGCTAGAGTTCAATAAAGAGTATCAGTTAAAGGTGGATACTGGTGGAGTAGAATATGGAAATTTCGGAGTCCTGGCCCTCGGAGATACAGGAGCTCGGCCTTATGAAGAGAACCTGCGCCATGGCTATCAAAACGAGCTTTCTGTGGGAGATATCGTCATCACACAAACAGGTAATATTGCCGGTAAAACAAGGGAAGTGGTCAAGGAGAAAGTGAATTCCTGTCCAGAACTCCCAAGGGATATAAATTCAAGGAACTGTTCAAGGATTCTGCTTGTCCCTGTCTATAAACCATACAGCACGGATGTCAATCAGGTAAAAGAAGTGAAAATTACTGGTTTCGCTTATTTCTATATTACCGATCCTATGGACAGCCATGACACTTCAATCAAGGGTATTTTCATCAAACGTGCAGGAACGGGTTTTGAAAGTGAAGCAGCCGCCTTTAAAGGCGCATACAGCATTCGAATAACGGAGTAGGTGATCAAATATGCGGTCAAAGCTTGTTTTGGTCCTCGCATTAGTAATGGGAATTGTAACGACATTTTTATTCTTTCAATATATGAATCAAGTGAAAGCTGAAAAGGCAATGAACAGTAATCTGGTTGAAATTGTTGTCGCCAAAGAGAAAATCTTAAAAAATGAACAAATCACTGCACAGAAGCTTGGGATAATGATGGTACCTGAGAAGGCCCTGCATGCCAATGCGATAAAAAATCAGGAAGAGGCAGTTGGCAAGCTTGCCAATGCAGATATCGAACAGGGTGAGGCAGTACTGTCCCACCGACTTGGGTCACAGGTCACTGAACATGTCTATGTCTCCAGGAAAGTCCAGGATGGATACAGGGCAGTTTCTGTTGGTTCAAATTTCAATCAGTCAGTTTCAAACTTAATAGAACCGGAAGACGAAGTTGATATTATTTTTTCAAAAAAGGTTGATGGACCAGAGGCGAAAATCGAATCCACAATCATTTTGCAAAAGGCAAGGGTACTGGCAGTAGGGCGAAAAATGGTTCTGCCAGAGGATACTCAAGAACCATATGCCGAGTATTCCTCGGTAACGGTGGAACTCACACCTGAGGACGCTGTTAAGCTTGTCAATTCGGCAGAACAAGGGAATATCCATTTCATGCTGCATAAGCGGCCAGTCATAACGGAAAAAGAAGCAGCGGGCGACAGCGACCAAGATTGAAGAAGATGGAGGGTGACCAATCATGGAAAATACGGATGAACTGCAAATACATGAAAAGAAGCCGGCTAAGATGAAACGTGGCGAGCTTATTGCCGTTTGCAGTGCAAAAGGCGGGATTGGTCGCACGGTCCTGACGGTCAATCTGGCTGGAGCTTTGGTGAAGAAAAATATATCTGTCGCGATATTGGATGGGGATTTTCAATTTGGTGATATCGGTCTTGCCATGGACTTGAAGTCTTCTTTTACCATTAAGGAAGTAATTGAAGGAATCAGCACTCTTGATGAGCATAGCCTGGCTGGCTATATGTCCAGGCATGAAAGCGGCGTGAAGGTCATGGCGGCACCGGACCGGCCTGAGTATGCAGACCTTGTTACAAAGGAATCAGTTGATAAAGTTCTCGACCTGATGCTGTTGAATTATGATTATGTGGTCGTCGATACATCTGTTGGCCTTAATGATCATACAGTCCATATCGCTGAAAAGGCGGATCAGATCATGGTCATGGCCAATCTTGAAATGACAGCATTGAAGAATACGAAACTGATGCTTGAGACCTTCGAAATCCTGGAACTGCGCAATAAAGTGACACTTGTAGTGAACCGGGCGAATATGGAAAGTGTGATACAGGCAGAGGATGCCGCGCGTATTTTGGGTTATGAAGATCCTGTATACATCCCGAATGACTTCCAGGTTTGCTCTCAATCCCTTAACATCGGGATTCCATTTGTCATCAACCAGGGGAAGACGGATGTAGCCAAAGCTATTTTTAAAATGGCCGAACGAATCACAAGCAGGCGTGAGATAACCATGTTCAAGGAACCAGCAAAACCTTCTTTCCTATCCAAATTAATTGGCAGAAAACGCATGAAGGGAGGAACAGCACAATGAGCCTTCTGAACCGCATACAGGAAAGGACACAGCAAGCAGAAGGAGCAGATAGCCAGCAAGACGAATTTGTTGCCCAGCCCGCTCCACAGCAGAAGATAGACATCCGGTCTGTGTTCAGGGAACCAAACAAGAAAGATGTCGTCAGTCCTGAAGTCAAGAGAAAGCAGGATAAGCATCAGGAGCTTAAAAACCTGATACATAAGAAAATACTCCAGGAATATAAAGATGCGCCTGTAGAGGATATCATTCCTCAGCTGGATGCGATGGCAATTGAAATCATGAAAGAGGATGAGCAATTCCGGGGCAGCATTGACCGAAAAAAGGTCGTCGATGAACTGAGAAATGATTTAACGGGGTTTGGGCCAATCAATCCGCTCTTGATTGATGAGGATGTCAGCGAGGTTATGGTGAATGGACCGGCTCAGGTCTATTGTGAACGAAAAGGGAAAATTGAGCTGACCTCGATTATGTTCAGGGATGAAGAGCATGTCATGAGCATCATCGAAAAAATCGTTGCTCCGCTGGGCAGGAGGATCGATGAAAGTTCCCCGATGGTCGATGCCCGGCTTCCGGATGGCTCTCGTGTCAATGCGATCATCCCTCCGCTTGCATTGAATGGGCCGACAGTCACAATCAGGAAATTCTCGAAGGACCCTTTTCAAATTGAAGATTTGGTTAACTTCGGAACGCTTAGCAATGAAATGGCAATCTTTCTAGAGGCATGTGTAAAAGCAAGACTTAATATATTTGTCTCCGGTGGAACGGGCTCCGGAAAAACGACGACACTCAATGTGTTGTCCAACTTCATTCCTCATGATGAGAGGATTATCACGATTGAGGATGCAGCTGAGCTCCAGCTGGGGCAGGACCATGTTGTATCTCTAGAATCAAGACCGCCCAATATCGAAGGGAAGGGTTCAATCACCATAAGGGACCTTGTCAGGAACTCGCTTCGTATGAGGCCTGACCGGGTGGTGATCGGTGAGGTCCGTGGCGCCGAAGCTCTGGATATGCTTCAGGCGATGAATACGGGACATGATGGCTCCCTAGCCACGGGGCACTCCAACAGTGCAAGGGATATGATTGCCCGTCTTGAAACAATGGTGCTGCTTGCAGGTGTCGAACTCCCGGTAAAAGCGATTCGCGAACAAATCGCTGGAGCGCTTGATGTCATTATCCAGCAGTCACGTTTGAAAGATGGTTCCAGAAGAATAACCAGCATTACCGAGGTGCAGGGAATGGAAGGCGATGTCATCGTCCTTCAGGATATTTTTTCGTATAAACAACAAGGGGTGGATGAGAACGGTAAAATCATTGGCCGCCTGATCCCGACCGGAGTACGGCCCAAGTTTTATGAACGCCTTGAAGCATCAGGAATTCATATTCCGGCGAATGTGTTCATTGAAGGTGAGGAGTGGGGAGAATGATCTATGTCCTTACCGCTCTGTTCATGATGACAGTATTTTTATTTTTTTACTCGATTTTTCAGAGGATATTTCTCTCGGACAAGCGTTTGGAGAAGCGTATTGAAAAATACCTGGCGAGCTCTGGGACGAAGCTAGACCGGAAGCAATATAATTTGATGGTTTACTACCAAATGACAAAGCAAAAGGTCAGGAAGAACATGCTGACCAAGGAGAAGAATTCAAAGCTAGAGACGATGCTAAGACGGTCCGGCCTTCCGTTGAAGCCAGAGGAATATATTTTATTCAGGTGGCTGGCAGCTGGAATTACAGGATTTCTCTTACTCCTTGTTTCCGGAAACATTCTTCTAATGGCAGTCGGTTTTTTAATGGGATTCATGCTGCCACGCTGGTATGTGAAGAAGAAAATCAAGGAGCGAATCGTCAAATTCAACGACGGCCTTCCAGATATGATTTCTACAATTGTCGGATCCTTGAGGGCCGGATTTAGCTTCCAGCAGGCTTTGAAAACTGTGATTGAGGAAGCAGGTTCACCGATAAAGGAGGAAATGGACAGTGTCATCAAGGAGATGCAATACGGAGCTAGTCTTGAGGATTCCTTGAATGAGCTTAAAGAAAGAATGCCAAGCGAAGATTTGGATTTGATGATTCAGGCAATTTTGATTCAGCGTCAGGTAGGGGGCAATCTTGCTACCGTGCTTGATAAAATTGTGCAGACGATCAGGGAGCGGACGAAAATTCACAGACAGATATCTTCACTGACAGCTCAAGGGAGGTTATCAGGAATCGTTATTGGTTTGTTACCGATCATTCTGGCTTTCGTCCTGTATTTAATTGAACCTGATTATATCGGAACTCTTTTTCGGCACCCAGTAGGAATTGCTTTGACGATTGCAGGGGTTTTCTCTGGCATCATCGGATTTGCGCTGATCCGCAAAATTACGGCAGTCGAGGTGTAGGATGCTATACTTTACTTTTTTCTTAACGATTTCTTTTGCCATATATGGACTTTATTTGATGAGGGCAGAGAAGGCCACCCATCTGAAAAAGCGTATGTCTACCTTCGTCAGCGGCGTGAAGGAAGAAAATCCGGATGTCACTGAAAAGGCCAGCAATGCTTCCTTATATGAGCGAATCGGAAAGCCATTGATGAATGACTTTAAAAGAAGCTTTAAACGGAGGATGCCAGGCGAAAAGGAAGCAAAAATCGAGACGAAGCTACAGCTTGCAGGAAGTCCTTTTGGGATGACACCTGTTGACTTCAGGCTGTTGCAAATCTCCCTCGTGCTGCTGCTCCCGTTTTTGGCAGGTGGATATGGCGCGGTCCTCCAGGCAGGTTATGCAGGCATAGTCCTGTTCCTCCTAATTGGGCTGGCAGCGGGCACATTCCTGCCGCACTATTATTTAAGCATCAAGAGAAAGGCAAGGAATAAAAGCGCGTTAAAGGAGCTTCCTGATATTCTTGATCTACTGACAGTCAGTCTTGAAGCGGGACTTGGATTTGATTCCGCAGTCAGCAAGGTCGTATCAAAAAAGGATGGCGTGCTTTCCGCTGAGTTCCATAGGAGTCTTGAAGAGCTGAGGCTTGGCCGAACGAGAAGAGAAGCGCTTACGGGAATCAAAAACCGGATCGAAGTCGAGGAAGTGCGAGCTTTCATCAGCAGCATCCTGCAGGCTGAAAAGCTGGGGATCGGTATGGTCCAGGTGCTTCGTGTCCAGTCCAATGAGGTTCGGGAACGACGGAGGCAGCGCGCCGAGGAAGAAGCTATGAAGGCACCGGTGAAAATGTTGTTTCCCCTTGTTCTGTTTATCTTCCCAAGCTTATTCATCGTTTTGTTAGGCCCGGCATTGATCCAATTTATCCAAACTTTCTCAAAATAAAAGAATAGACTGGCATTTGAGGCCAGTCCATTCTTATTTTTTCGCGATTTTTGAAGGGTTATTGATTTTATAAGCTACTGATACATCGAGAAGCATTGATTCATCTTCCACGTCCTTACCTTTTGGAAGACTCTTTTTGACGATTTTGCCGTCGAATTCAAGCTGCTGTCCCGGCTCCAGTTCGTGTTTTTTCAGCGTTTTGCTGTGTGAGCCCCATGCAAGACCAACCTCGATTGGTTCCTCCTGTTCAATCCGGACATTCTCGAACACGACTACTTCGTCATTATCCTCATTGAAATGGTTCCAGCTTAGTGCAAACTGCTTCACCGTCGCGGTAAAATGAACCTTTTCTTCTGGCAGCACTAATTTAGGAGCCTTTTCCTTTTTTACTTTTTCCTTTTTTGCAGGTTTTTCTGCTTTTGCTTCTGTTGCTGAAGGAGCCATTACTCTAGGCTTCTCTTTCTCCACCTCTGAAGCTGCACTTTCATCACCTGAAGCTTGAGGGATGATTTCCTTCCCAAAGCTTGAAGACTGCATCTCCTTCAGGTACGCAGGGTGGATACAAGTTAAGTTCCCATCCGGGTATTCAATTACAAGAGTATTGAATTCAGCTGTTTCACCAAAGATTTCATAACCCTTTATTGTCACAAGACAATGTTGATATCTGTCTTTGTACCAAAAATCCTTCTTCGTGCTCAAACCCCATTCTTTAACCTTCTCGAGATAATGAGCTTCATCCTCAAATTCTTCGTACATGCCTTTAGGCGGGATATATTGAGTCAAATGCGACTGACTAGTGCCTGCAACTGAGTTTGCCATCTGTCCACTTCCTTTCATGTCTATTTTACCGTTACAAGACAGAGAAAAAAAGCGCTATGTCATGACGGACAGAAATGGAGGGAAGACCCCGATTCTTGTCCGTCATCAAGGCTATGACGGACAGAAATGGAGGGGAAGAAGCAATTCTTGTCCGTCGTCAAGGCCATGACGGACAGAAATAGAGGGAAGACCCCGATTCTTGTCCGTCATCAAGGCTATGACGGACAGAAATGGAGTGGAAGAAGCAATTCTTGTCCGTCATCAAGGCCATGACGGACAGAAATAGAGGGAAGACCCCGATTCTTGTCCGTCGTCAAGGCCATGACGGACAGAAATAGAGGGAAGACCCCGATTCTTGTCCGTCGTCAAGGCCATGACGGACAGAAATAGAGGGAAGACCCCGATTCTTGTCCGTCATCAAGGCTATGACGGACAGAGATGGAGGGGAAGAAGCAATTCTTGTCCGTCATCAAGATAATGACAGACAGAATTGGAACTAATAGGGCAATTATTGCCCGTCATACATCGCCGCCCATATCTCTACCAGCACACATTTTCCTTTTACTAGTTTCATGCCCTTACGTTTTTTGCCAACATCGAATTTATTAATAAGAAGCGGAACTTAACGCTCGCAAGGAGGACCATCATGGATACGAAGTATTTGAAAAAATGCATGAAGGAAATTAATGTGACGAATCTATAGTGAGGAGAAACCAATATGAAAGTACTAGTAATCTGGCATCTGCTTTCAGTTGGCGGTGTAAATGCCGGATGGCGGAATCGTACGATTTACTTTAAAAAACATGGAATCGATACTGAGTTTCTATATACGACCGATCTTGGCGGGCTTCACATCATGGAAGATATCGCTCCTGTCTATTTAACTAAAGATGAAAACGAAATTATAAGTATTATACAGTCCAATGAATATGATGCAATCATCGTCATCGATACGAAAGATGCCTATAGGTGGGTCCGTAAAGCAGGGTTTTCCGGTCCAGTAATCATAGAAGCCCGTACTCCGGAGATTATCAAGCTCCAGCCCCATTTGAAATCCCTCAGGGAAATAAAACCTAAAACCATCATTGTCCCATCCAATTACCAGAAACGTGTTGTCTCCATTCTAACTGAAAGCAAACAGGTTGAGGTCATATATAACGGTGTGGATCTATCCTTTTTCCGTCCGCTGCTGGAAAGAGAGATCGACTATTCCAGTGAACCTATTTTGGCGACAGATAAAAAAATTGTTGGCTGGATTGGTTGTTTGGAGGAACGGAAAAACTGGCAGATGCTTCTGAAGGTAGCGAAAAGGATCAAAAAAGAGCGGAAGGATATTGAATTTTGGGTAATTGGCGGTGCGCAAAGTGTCCAGCGTGCAGAGTTCGCGGAGAAATGGCAAGAGGAAAGCCTCTCTGACATCATAAAATGGCATCCTGTCATCCCTTATCACCAAATGCCAAACGTCTATGCAAAAATACGCAAATCCGGGGGTTGCACGCTGGCAACGACAAAGTCCGAATCCTTTGGCAATACTTTTATCGAATCGATGGCTTGCGGTGTTCCAGTCGTTGCTCCTAACATGATGCCAGTCACCGAGCTGGTTCTTCAGGAGAAAACAGGAATGCTGTATTACAGTCAAAAGGTTGATGATGCCGTAAAAAAGCTTTATTCCATCATTGACGCTCCTGAATTACAGCAGCAAATGTCCAGGGCGGCCATCCAGCATGTCAAGCAGCATTTTGCCATCGAAGTTGTAGCTGATCAATATCTCGATCTATTATATGAAATTATTTACGGAGATCGGTTAAGAGGGGACCAGTCATGATAAAACCCGTAGCTTACCGTCGGAAACTCGAAGGAAAACCAAATGCGCACCTGATTGCTTTTGATGATGGCAGAGACTATGTGGTGAAGTTCCTTCAGGCTGGGTTTGAAAAAACTTTGCCAAATGAATGGGTTTCCTATTGTCTGGCGAGATACCTGGGTCTGCCAGTGCCATTTGCCTGCCTTGTTGAAATGCCCGAAGAATTTACCGGAAAAATTCCTGAGCTTGCTCAGTTTATTCCTACCAAGCATCAATTCGCCTCGTTGTATGTGCCAAATTGTCTTGACGGCCATCATGTATCGAATGTTAGCGGAATTGTGAATTCAGAAACGCTTGCCGGCATCATCCTTTTCGATTATTGGCTATGCAACAGGGGGCGGACACGAAAAAATATTCTTTTGCAAGAAGTGGCAAATGAAATCTATCATTTATGGATCATTGATCATGCCGAAATTCTCGGATCGTATAGTTGGGAGATTTCCAGCCTTGAAAAATTGCCAACTGGATTGAGAAAAAGTGCTGCCCAACAAATGATGGCAACATTTATCGAGAATGAGGATGCCTTCGCAGAGCCGCTTGAACTGATTCAGACCATACCGGTTTTTTTAATCGAAGAAATTGTCTCAACGATTCCCGATGATTGGATGGTTACGAATGAAGAGAAAAAAGCGATGGTGACTATGCTGTTGAAGCGGCGCAAGAAGGTCCTTCCGAAGCTGCTGCCTCGTTTTATAAGAAAAGTATATTTACCTCTGCATAGATGACTCTTTGCCTATAGCGGGAGTTCTTTCTTTTAGGCAGGAACCTATTACCTGCACCGGTTAATAGTCTATTTTCGAATTGGTAGGCCTTTAACGTGCCGGGTGCTAGGCCTTTTGAATATACAAGACTATGGGATTCAAAAGGGAGGCAGTATATGAAAATCCGCAAAGCGATTATCCCGGCAGCCGGGCTCGGGACACGGTTTTTACCGGCAACAAAAGCACAGCCTAAGGAAATGCTGCCGATCGTTGATAAGCCGACAATCCAATATATCGTAGAGGAAGCAGTCGCCTCGGGGATTGAGGAAATCATTATCATCATCGGCAGGGGAAAACGATCGATAGAGGATCATTTTGATAAATCCTATGAACTGGAGGATGCGTTATTAAAGAAGAATAAGCTTGATATGTTAGAAGAGGTCCAAAATATATCAAGCCTGGCAAATATCTATTATGTCAGGCAAAAGGAAGCGCTGGGCCTGGGACACGCCATCCTTTGCGCCCGAAGCTTCATCGGCAATGAGCCGTTCGCCGTTTTGCTTGGCGATGACATTGTGATGTCCGAAACCCCATGCTTGAAGCAAATCATCAATGTATTTGAATACTGCAATAGCTCGGTTGTAGCCATGCAAAGTGTTGCTGATAACGATGTCAGCAAATATGGGATCATCAAGCCAAAGGGGGCGAACCTGGAGCCGAACCTCTTTTATATCGATTCGCTCGTAGAAAAGCCCTCGAAAGATGAGGCACCTTCAAACTATGCGGTTATGGGACGTTATGTACTGAGACCGGAAATCTTTGATGTGCTGGCTAATCTTCCAGCGGGCCACAGTGGAGAGCTGCAGCTGACCGATGCCATCAATGAGCTTAATAAGCGTCAGGCAGTCCTGGCATATAATTTCGAAGGCAAGCGATATGATATCGGGGATAAAATCGGTTTCATCAAGGCAACGGTGGACTTTGCGCTGCAAAGGGAAGATACCAGGAATGATGTCATTCAGTATTTAAAAGGTGTATCCGAGATGACGGGCATGAAGAGAGAGTGTGACTGACATGAAGGTCGCTGTACTTGGAACAGGTTATGTAGGATTATCCACTGGAGTCTGCCTCGCGGAAATCGGCCACGAGGTAGTTTGCATAGACGTTGATGAAAGGAAAATAGACATCCTTAAGGAGGGAAAGTCCCCGATTTATGAACCGGGACTTGAAGAGCTTCTTATTAAAAACTCCACCGAAGGAAGACTGGCCTTCACTACTTCTCATCAGCAAGGATTAAGCGAAGTAGAAATCATCATCATTGCCGTCGGTACACCTCAGAGTGCTGACGGACAGGCGGACCTGAGCTTTCTTGAACAGGCCGCAAAGGACCTAGCTGAACATATTGTCCAGGATTGTATAGTCGTGGTTAAGAGTACGGTGCCGGTTGGCACGAATGAATATTTGAAACAGTTGTTACTCGGGCAGTTGAAAAATAATGTTGAAATCAAGATGGTTTCCAACCCTGAGTTTCTGCGGCAAGGGTCAGCCATCCTGGATACCTTGAAAGCGGACAGAATTATCATAGGCACTGACGATGCAGGTGCTTCTAAAAAAATCCAGGAGATGTACCGGCCGCTAAACGTTCCGTTTTTATTGACGGATGTGAGAAGCGCAGAAATGATCAAATACGCCTCCAATGCTTTTTTGGCAACGAAGATTAGCTTTATCAATGGAATCGCCAATCTTTGTGAAGCTGTAGGAGCAGACGTTGAGGATGTAGCGAAGGGGATGGGCTACGATAAGCGGATTGGAACAGCTTTTTTAAAAGCAGGAATAGGGTATGGCGGCTCTTGTTTTCCAAAGGATGTTAAAGCGCTGCTGCACACATCCAGGGAGAAAGGGGTACCATTTTCATTATTGGAAGACACGATTGCCATCAATGATCATCAGCAAGAGCTGCTTGTAGGAAAAGCATTAAAACGTTTCGGAGAACTAAAGGGGAAGAAAATCGCCATGCTCGGCCTGTCATTCAAGCCGGAAACAGATGACATGAGGGAAGCACCGTCGATAAAAATTGCACGGCTTTTAACTGCTGCAGGTGCTGAGGTTGCAGCCTACGACCCTGTTGCAGCCAGCAACGCAAGGACAGTCATAGGTGATGTCATCACCTATTTGGACTCAGCATTGGAAGCCGCAAAAGATGCAGATGGTTTGTTTATTGTCACCGAGTGGGAAGAGTTCAGACAGCTTGATGTCGAAGCTGTATTGGATATCATGAAACAGCGAATCATCTTTGACGGCAGAAATTGCTTAGATGCAGCAGTTCTCCAGGACTGCGGACCAATCGAATATTATCCAGTCGGGAAGCCGGCGATTATTTTAAGAGGGGGATGATTGAGTTCATTCCTTTTTTTGTTTGTTTTGTGAATGTTACTAACTTGCTAATGAGGTAATCATGAAAGAGCTTTTTAAAATAGCGGTTCTGGGAATAGTAAGGGTGAATTAAAACGTAAGTGGAGGGAATAATTCGTGAAGTTTAATCTCCAGCTTTTAATTGCCTTTTTTGGTTCATTATTCGGTTTTATTCTAATGTCTTACATGGTACAGGCAGAACATCTTGTTGCATTCGACCGGGTTGTCATTGATAGGGTGCAGGGGCTCGAAGCAGAAGGCCTGACAGCGGCCATGAAATTCCTTACATATATTGGCTCCTTAAAATTTATTGTAATCCTGACCATTCCAATTTTCCTATTTCTTTTTTACGTGTTAAAATACAGGCTGGGAAATCCTTGTTTTCCTGTCTGTTGTATATATTACACCGATTTTGAACAGGTTGCTGAAACTGTATTTTCATCGCGCCCGTCCGGACTTTAACAGGCTGATTGAAATAGGGGGATACAGTTTTCCGAGCGGCCATGCGATGAATGCTTTTTCTTTTTATAGCATCCTTGCCTTCCTGCTCTGGCGCCATGTCCCAACCCGGATGGGGAGAATCGCTGTCATCCTCCTTAGCACCTTTATGATCTTAGCGATTGGGTTGAGCAAGGTTTATTTAGGTGTCCATTATCCGAGTGATATTATCGGCGGCTTCCTTGCCAGCGGCTTGTGGGTGGCAGTTGTTATCTGGTTTTTCCAAAGGTATAAAGAAAAGCTAGAAATACAAGAACTGGCACACTAATAATATCCTGATTTCTCGTTTTAACACCTTTGAGAATGGGAATAAAATGAAAGACGCTAAAATGGATTATATAACATATTTCTCTCACATTTATAATGTATAAAAGATTAGGTCAGAGGCTGCACAAAAATGTGATTTGGTGAACAAACTCTCGAGGTGACTTTATGTATAAAAAACAAGAAAGAGTGCTTATGTGGCTTGCTTTTATTGTGGCGGCAATCATGGGCCTGTCTTTTATCGGAAGAATTTTTGCCGGATAGAAAAGGGGTATTGAAGAATGGGGAATGAAGAATCAGTTTTTTTTAGTCGTGTTTTAACGGAGCTTACATTATCCTTCCATATTATTTATGCCACCATCGGAGTGGGAATACCGTTAATGATCATGATCGCTCAGTGGCTGGGAATCAAAAAACAGGATGAGCATTATATTTTGCTGGCAAGAAGATGGACGCGCGGCTTTGTCATCACCGTTGCGGTTGGAGTTGTGACTGGAACGGCGATTGGCCTGCAGCTGTCATTGCTCTGGCCTAATTTTATGGAACTGGCGGGAAACGTGATCGCTCTACCGCTGTTCATGGAAACCTTTGCGTTCTTCTTTGAAGCAATTTTCCTGGGAATTTATCTCTATACTTGGGACCGGTTTGAAAATCAGAAGAAACACTTGCTGCTATTGATTCCGGTTGCGGTGGGAGCATCCTTTTCAGCTGTGTTCATCACAATTGTCAATGCCTTCATGAATGCGCCGCAAGGCTTTGACCTTGTGAACGGCCAGCTGGTCAATATCAATCCAGTTCTTGCGATGTTCAACCCGGCGATGCCGACGAAGGTCGCTCATGTGCTGGCGACAGCTTATATGACATCAGCTTTTGTACTCGCTTCGATTGGCGCCTTCCGACTTTTAAAAGGATCGGATCATATCTACCATAAAAAAGCGTTATTTTTAACGATGAAAATCGGTCTTATTTTTTCAATTGCTGCTGCGGTCATCGGGGATTTTTCAGGGAAATACCTCGCTGAATACCAGCCGGAAAAGCTGGCGGCAGCGGAATGGCACTTCGAGACAAAAGAGGGTGCGCCGTTGATGTTGTATGGTGTTCTTGATGATGGCGAAGTAAAATATGCGCTTAAAATTCCATATGCACTCAGTATTCTCGCTCACAGCGATCCTAACGCAGAAGTGATCGGTCTGAATGAATTTCCTGAAGACGAGATCCCCCCTTTGTACATTCATTATTTGTTTGATGGAATGGTGACAATCGGGATGTGGATGACGGCCCTTTCGCTTGTCTATGTGGTCGGTGTATGGATGAAATGGAGCTTTATCAGGACAAGATGGTACCGCTGGCTGATTGTCTTCGGGGGACCGCTTTCAATGCTTGCGATTGAACTTGGCTGGTGGTTCGCTGAAGTCGGAAGGCAGCCATGGATCCTTAGAGGAATCATGAAGGTTGAGGATGCAGCAACCACGAGCGGACAGGTCGATTTGATGCTGCTCCTGTTTGCAGGTTTATACTTGATTCTTGCCATTGGCAGCACCGTTGTATTAACAAGGATGTTCCGGAAAAATACAGTTGAACAGGAACTGACAGACAGGGAATTGGAGAAGGAAGGTGAGTTTCGATGACACTTGAAATAATAGGGATTTCGGTTCTTTGGCTCTTTCTTTTTGGGTATGTCATCGTCGCCTCCATCGATTTCGGAGCAGGTTTTTTCAATGCCTATAGCCTGTTCAGAGGAAAGCAGCATATCCTGACAGGGATTATTCAGCGTTATTTATCGCCTGTTTGGGAAGTCACGAATGTATTCCTTGTATTTTTCTTCGTGGGAATTGTCGGGTTCTTTCCGAAAACAGCTTATTACTATGGAACCATCCTGCTCGTTCCGGCCAGCATTGGGGTTGTTTTACTGGCGATCCGCGGAGCTTATTATGCGTTCACGACTTACGGTGGACTGAAGCACAAGAGGTACACGTATTTGTATGGACTCACGGGCTTGTTCATCCCTGCCTCCCTATCGATCGTGCTGACGATTTCAGAGGGAGGCTTCGTAGAAGAGACGTCCTCAGGGATTGAGTTGGACTACTGGGCACTTTTCACCAGTCCTTTGACCTGGAGCATTGTTGTTCTGAGTCTGACTGCAGTCCTTTATATATCTGCCGTATTTTTAACCTGGTATGCGAATAAGGCACAGGATGAACCGGCTACGGAACTGCTGAGGAAGTATGCCTTGATTTGGTCTGTGCCGGCAATCATTACTGCAACAGGAATCATCGTGGAACTGAGGGGCCATAACCCTGAGCATTACAGCAGATTGGTTGATCTTTGGTGGCTGTTTGCCATCTCCTTCATCCTATTTTTAGGAACAGTGTATCTGATTGGGAAACGCAAGGCATACGGAGTGGCATTCGGACTATTGACCGGGCAATTCTTTGTTGCTTTCTTTGCGTATGGAGTTTCCCATTACCCGTATCTGTTATATCCGTTTCTGAGCATATACGACAGCTTTACAAATGAAGCGATGGCGATTGCGCTCATCATCGCGTTCATTGCAGGGCTGGGGCTTCTGCTTCCGTCACTGTACTTGCTGCTGAGGTTGTTTTTATTTAATAAAGACTATGTCCAGGGGAAAAGGAACGACCACGCTTAGGAGGTTTGAAAATGGCTGAATTCACAATGTTTTATGCGCCTTTCATTGTCATTATCGCATCGATTGTCGCGGCCTTCTGGCTGGCAGGGAAGGATGAAAAGTTGGAATAATTCAAAAGAGCTGTCATCCAAGGTGTGGATGGCAGCTCTTTTTGCATTACGAAAGCTTGCGCCACAGGGAAGTACTGGACACAACTGAGTCATTTTCAATGATGGCATAGGCAGCATTTGTGATTGCTTCAGGCAGATTTTCCCCCGTACCTTTGAATTGATTAAAAGCGGCCACGGAAACTCCATTAGATGAGAAGCTGTAGCCTAATTTCTCCAGTCTCTCGACAACCAGCATCGCATGTACAAGGTTACGCTCCGGCTGGAATTCGGAATCATTGATAAATACACCTTTTTCATAATCATACCAGCGATCCCATCTGTTAAGCTTCCAGCCCAAAATCCTCCGTGCAATTGCATCCGTTTTAGTCATGTTTCTACCTCTCTCCAATTTAGTTGTTATATAACAGAATATTTAATTAAATTATATTACATAACAGAATCGAAGTGCAATGACAAAGATTTATTTTCCGAAATTTTATTTTTGAAAATTGAGCATCTTAAAAGTGGGGGTGACAATCATGAATGAAAAAGAAATTAGCCAGCCTAATGTAAGGTTGGGCGGAAAGATCGCAAAGGAAAAAGGTCGCACGAACGGTGAGCTAGGCAATGACCAGGACATCAATTCTGGAAAAAACCGTAAAAAATAAGAAAGAGGGATACCCATGACAAATCGTAACGATAACCGTGAACGTAAAAACAAATATCCTAACAATAAAGAGAGAAATATATCCAAAGATGTGAATATCCGAAGCGAAATGACTAAAAAAGATTTAAAGGAATAACAGGAAGGGGGATTCCCCCTTCTTAAAACAAGGCGTCAGCCAACAATGCGTATGTATTTACCTTATCCTCGAAGCTATACAAATTATTGATAATCATGAACTCTTCAGTCCTGTATACTTCGCTAAGCTTCAAAAGTTCGTCTCTTACTTGTTCTGGTGTTCCAATGATCATCCGTTTACGATTTTCGAGGATCTTAGATCGATCGCCAACTGTTAATGGAGTGTTCCTCGCCTCCTTCAGCGACGGAATTCTCGTATCCATTCCTTTTTCTACTCGCAAAAGCCATAAATCCTGGCTCAAAGCCAGTTCTTCAGCCTTATCCTGGGTTTCCGCGCAAACCACGAATACACAGGCATTTGCTTTAGGCTTATCCAGTATAGGCGATGGTTGAAATTCGCGATAATATTGTTCCAGCGCTCGTTCACCGTTAACTGGCGTAATGAAGTGGCCATATGTAAAAGCTGTTCCATGTTCGGCAGCGAGTCTCGCACCTCGATGTGTAATCCCTAATAGCCATAATTCAGGAGAACCGGACACTTCTGGGTAGGCTTTTACCTGTTGGTATGGGTGGTCTCCGGGTAAATCATTTCTTAAAAATCCCTGCAGGTCTTTAACCTGTCTCGGGAATTCGTTAAGGCTTTTCCGCAGCCCATCAGTCAATGCAAGCCTTGTCGTGGCTGACCCTCCCGGAGAACGTCCTAATCCCGCATCAATACGGTTCGGGAACAGCGCCTCCAGAACTTTGAAATTTTCCGCGACTTTATAAGGACTGTATTGCGGAAGCAGAACACCTCCAGAACCTACTCTGATTTTTCGAGTCCTGGATGCTATATGGGAAATCAGTACTTCTGGAGAGGAACCAGCGATGCCATTAGTATTATGATGTTCTGCCACCCAGAACCTGGTGTACCCAAGATCTTCAGTAATTTGTGCCAACTCCACCGTCTTTCTTAAAGCTTGCCCAGCTGAATCCCCTTTGCTGATGACAGATTGGTCAAGAACACTTAATTTCATTTTAACCCCCCTTTAAATGGTTGATTTCCCCAATATGCAAACAAATTGTGAATTGAGCAGGCCTTCAGTTTTTTAGTGGACACTAATATCAAACTAACGGACAAAAATTACGATAAGGCCGGTGTTTTGTCCGATAGAGCCCTTCTAATGGACAAGAATTGCGAAAAGGCTGCTCGTTTTGTCCGATAGAGCCCTTCTAACGGACAAAAATCACGAAAAGGCCAATCGTTTTGTCCGATAGAGTTCTTCTAACGGACAGAAATGGCGAATAAGCTGTCCGGCTTGTCCAATAGAGTTTTTTCAACAGTATTCCCCGTTAGCGTACAGACAAACTAGCACCAGCAAGGATAGCCATCTGGGAATCAACACTTTTGGAAGCAATATTTCTTCCATCATCAATGTAAAAAAGCGCCAGGGTCTTCAAACTTGATAGATTAGGGTGACAAGAATGGTAAAAATAATTAGAATATTAATAGATTTATAATAATTTTTTACCGGGGGAGTCATGAAACGAAAAAAACTTCCAATGTCCCTGCAAACGAAAATCATTGGCTCAAATATTTTGAATACCGTGTTTATCATCTCCATTTTCCTTGTCATTTCACTGGTGATTGAATATAAGCAGGTTGAAAAGCAGAGGGGAAACCAGGCGCTTCAATTGGCTAAAACTGTAGCTTCGATGCCAACGGTAATTCTTGCTTTTGAGCATGATGATCCCTCTAAAACACTCCAGCCTCTCATGAATCAAATCAGGAGGGAAACGGGGGCTCAATTCATTGTTGTAGGTAATAGAGACGGACTCAGGTATGCGCATCCAGATGAGAAGAAACTTGGCCTAACAATGGTTGGAGGAGATAACAGCCCTGCATTAAAAGGTGAGTTTTATATATCGAAAGCGAAGGGATCCCTTGGCCAGTCAATTAGGGGAAAGGGCCCTATCAGAAATCAGCAAGGGGAGATAGTCGGCATCATATCAGTTGGTTATATGATTGCTGACCTGCAGGCGGACGCTTTTCAGAGGGGAAAAGAAATTGGGTTCATTTCATTAATCGTCGTGATGATTGGCATTCTCGCAAGCTATCTTTTGGCTAAAAACATCCGGAGGACAACTCTAGGCTTGGAGCCTCATGAAATGACGTCTTTGTACCTTGAGCGGAATGCAATCCTTTATTCGATAAAAGAAGGTATTATCTCAGTCGATAAAGATGGTTATATTACAATGATTAACCAATCTGCAAAGGAACTATTAGATATACAAGAGGACAGCTTAAATCAAAAGATAGAAATGATCATCCCCAATACCGGTGTCTATCGTGTGCTGGAATCAGGAAAACCGGACCGTGATCATGAAATTACATTGAGAAATAGAGATATGATCATTAACCGCACTCCAATTTTTGATAACGGTGAAGTGATCGGGGTAGTATCAACATTTCGGGATAAAACGGAAATCAATAATATGCTCGAAACTTTGACGGAAGTTCAAAGGTATTCTGAGGATTTACGGGCCCAAACACATGAATTTTCTAACAAGCTCTATGTGCTTTCAGGTTTGCTCCAATTGGGTAAGCATGACGAGGCAATTGAAATGATCCAGGCAGAATCGGAAGTTCATGAAAGTCAGAACAAAATTATATTTGACCAAATCTTTGATACGAAAATACAGGCACTATTATTAGGTAAGCTGGGAAAAGCTTCTGAGAAAAAAATACAGTTCATCATTGATGAGAATAGCAGTATGGGTCCGCTGCCCGCACATATTCCGTATACAGATGTAATATCGATCATCGGGAACCTGATTGACAATGCATTCGATGCTGTAGAAGGGAACAAAACGGGTGAGGTGACATTCTTCGCAATCGATCTGGGTGAGGACTTGATCATTGAAGTATATGATAATGGACCGGGGATTCCGGTCAAGGAAACAGATAAAATATTCGAAACAGGCTTTTCTACGAAAGGGGAAAAAAATCGTGGCTACGGCCTGGCAATTGTAAAGCAGGCAATTGACAAACTTCAAGGAAACATTGAGGTTAAATCTAAATCAGGCAAAGGATCGATATTGACTGTTTACTTGCCGAAAAAAAGGCGCAATGTTGCAAATTAGGGACTGCAGGAAGATTGAGAACAGGGAGAAGGGGTGATGAAGATGATCAAGGCAGCTATTGCTGAAGATGATTTCAGGGTTGCATCAATTCATGAACAGTTTTTAGAGAAAATTGAGGGTATTGCGGTCGTTGGTAAAGCATTGAATGCAAAGGAAGCCGTTGAGCTTTTGGAAAATAAAGAGGTAGATGTATTATTGCTGGATAACTATCTTCCGGACCGTAACGGTGTATCAATGCTGCCAGTTTTAAGAAAAAGGTTCGAGAATTTGGATATTATCTTGATTACTGCTTCTACAGAACGTAAAGTAGTGGAACCTTCGATCCGCAATGGAGTAGTTGATTATATAGTAAAGCCGGTCACTTTTGAACGATTCAAGGAAGCTCTGGAAAAGGTTGTAAGGCGCAGGGAACTAATGGAGTCGAATGAGGAATTTAACCAGGCTGTAATCGACCAGGTATTTACCGGAGGGCAGGCTGTCGGAGAAACCGATTTTCTGCCAAAAGGAATCGACCCGTTAACTCTCGAAAAAGTAGAGGAAACATTAAGTTCACTAACAAGTGGCATTAACGCGGAGGATTTAAGTGAACATTTAGGCGCTTCAAGAACAACAGCCAGAAGATATTTGGAATACTTAATTTCTGTAGGCAAGGCAAAGGCTGAACTAGAATACGGAATTGTTGGAAGGCCCGAGCGAAAATACTATTTGATTTGATGCATCTCCTTTAAAGGAGATGTTTTTTTATATGCATTTCAATACTCGCAATCCAATTTGGAAAGCCCTGTGAACAAAATGAACAAAATACCCAAAAAGATTTTTATGCAAGTAAAATTGTAAACGGTTACATTTTAATTATTCTGAATTAACATAGCTTTTAGGATGGAAGTTTGATCTTACAAAGGGGGAAACAAAATGAAAAAGTTTTTAGCGACGGCTACGGCATTCACGATGCTGCTGGCAGCAGGATGTTCGAACCAGTCTGCTGGCGACGGCAATGCAACAGGGGAAAATGGGGAATGGAAACCGACTCAACCGATTGAAATTACGGCTCCAGCTGGACCAGGCGGCGGTTGGGATACAACAGCACGTATGGCTTCGCAAGTTTTCGAACAGGAGAAAATCATTGACAAGCGTTTGCCGGTTGTCAATAAAGCTGGTGGAGGGGGAGCCATCGGATGGGCTTATATCGCCGGTAAAAAGGACAGCGAGCACAATATGTTTGTTGCATCTCCTCCATTAATTTTAGTGCCTTTAAATGGACAATCTGAATATGGTTATGAAGACTTCACCCCGCTTGCGAACGTAATTGCAGACTACGGCGCATTCGTTGTTAAGGCAGATGCGAAGTGGAATAACCTGAATGATCTGTTTGAAGATATGAAAAAGGATCCTGCAAGCGTCAGCGTTATTGGAACTTCATCACCGGGCAGTATGGATCATATGCAGTTTGTGAAGATTGCTAAGGCTGCTGGCGTTGATGTAACTAAAATTAAGTATATTTCTGACCCGGATGCGGGCGGTTTAACTGCTGTATTGAATGGAAGCGTGGATGTTTATACAACAGGTGTAGCAGAAACGATTGAACAAGTAAAAGCCGGAAAAATCAAAGTTCTCGGTATCACTTCTGAGGAGAGACTGGAAGGAGAAGTCTTATCTGACTTCCAAACAGCCAAGGAACAGGGAATTGATGAAACGTTTGTAAACTGGAGAGGCTTCTTCGGACCTCCGGGAATGGACCCTGCAGCCGTTAAGTACTATGAAGAAAAATTCAAAGAGCTAAGCGACTCGCCTGCGTGGGATGAAATTCGCAAGAAGTATGGATGGGGAGAACTTTACATGGATAGTGAAGAGTACAGCGAGTTCTTGAAAAAAGAAGCGGAAGACATGAAACAGCTTCTTGAAGAGCTAGGGTTGTCACGCTAACTTCCAGTCTGAATAAAAGTAAACGTATCGGAAGATAGAGCAGATTTGCCTGTTCTATCTTTCATTCTATTAGAAGAGGTGACCACCATTGCTTATAAGGATCAATCAAAAAGTTGCCGTTATCCTGGCAATTCTAGCAGGCTTCTATTTGCTATTAAGCTTTAACCTGCCGAAATATCCTAATGCCATTATTGATGCGGATGTTGTCCCAAAGGGTCTAGGCTTTCTTTTGCTGTTTTTCGCTGTCCTTCTTTATTTAGATAAAAAAGAAGAGACTGAAGCAGAAAAGCTAAAGCGTACTATCAGTAAAGAGAATGTTCTATTGTTATTAGCGGTTGTTGTTTTTATATTAATCTATATTTTCCTATTAGAAATCATTGGCTTTTTAATCATGACTGCTTTGTTTATCTTTGGATGTTCATTATTCCTTGGATATAGAAAGCATGTAACGAATGCAATAGTATCGATTGGATTTTCGTTAGTTATTTATGGATTATTCAACTATCTTTTGAAAATTAATTTGCCAGCAGGAATTATCCCGTTGTAAAGGAGGGTAGAGCATGGATGCATTTCAAGGTTTAATGTCAGGATTTCAAGTAGCATTTAGTTTACAGGGAATTTTATTTGTATTTATCGGTGTTTTTGTAGGTACATTCATCGGAATGATGCCAGGATTGGGGCCAATCAGCGCAATTGCGATCATGATCCCGATTACTTATAGCATGGATCCCACGGTAGCACTGGTTATGATGGCCGGGGTTTATTATGGTGCCATCTTTGGAGGCTCAAGTTCTTCAATCCTCTTGAACGCACCGGGTGTTGCTGGGACGGTTGCAACAGCGTTTGACGGATATCCGATGGCTCAGCAGGGTAAAGCAGGTAAGGCGCTGGCAATTGCGGCAATTGCCTCTTTTACAGGCGGAACAGTCAGTGTCATTTTGCTCATGTTATTCACGCCAATTTTATCAGCAGTAGCTGTATCATTCGGACCGGCTGAATATTTCGCCTTGATGTTCATGGGGCTGACAGCCATTTCAAGTTTGTCAGATGGATCAACTATCAAGGCATTCATCTCGGCAACCCTAGGGTTTATCGTAGTGACAATTGGAATCGACAGTCAGACTGGGACTAGCAGGTTCACGTTTGGCAACCCGAATCTTCTCGAGGGAATCGACTTCCTGGTCATCGCACTGGGGTTATTCGCTTTGGCGGAGGTCAGTACACTTGTCTTGAATCGAAAAGACAATTCAATGAGCGACAATAAAGAAATTGGCAGCCTGCGTCTATCCAAGCAGGATGTAAAGGAAATGAGCGGACCGATGGCAAGGCAATCCTTTCTGGGCTTTCTCATCGGTGTCTTGCCAGGAGCAGGAGCAACAATCGCTTCCTTCATTGCTTATATTACGGAAAAGAAGCTGGCGAAAAACCCAGAAGAATTCGGAAAGGGTTCAATCAAAGGACTTACGGCACCTGAAACAGCGAATAATGCCGCAACTGGAGGAGCATTTGTGCCACTTCTCAGCCTGGGGATTCCAGGGTCGGGGACAACAGCCGTTCTATTGGGAGCATTTTTAGTATTAGGCGTTCAGCCGGGTCCACTATTGATTCAGGATCGTCCAGAAGTATTCTGGGGAATCATCGCCAGTATGTATATCGGGAATATCTTTCTGTTAATCCTGAACCTTCCGTTGATTCCTTATATCGCGAGGGTACTCAGGATTCCAAGACCGCTATTAATCTCACTTGTGATCATTTTCAGCTTGATTGGGGTATATGCCATAAGCTTTAACACTTTCGATTTGTATATGTTAGTCGCATTTGGGGTTATAGGATTTTTGATGAGGATGTTTTCGTTTCCGGCAGCACCGTTCATCCTCGCCTTTATTCTTGGAGGAATGATGGAACAAGCTTTCAGGCAAACGTTGACGATCTCAAACGGAAGCCTGGCCATCTTTATGGATAAGCCAATCGCGCTGACACTGATCATTGTAAGCTTGCTGACAATATTAGTTCCGATGTTTACAGGGCGAAAAAAGCTTAGTGCAAAAAACGATGCTGGGAAACCTTTATAATGATGAAAAACTGCAGGCCAGGTAGCTTGCAGTTTTTCTTTTTCTAACGTGTACCGGTGTTCCAATTTTTACATCCCATATCTCCTGGGAGAATGTTTACCAGCATCCAGTTAGGCTATAAGTATATAAGAGTGTAATAGGAAGGAGTGGCAACATGAAGAAAAGAAACTTAATGCTTTCATTCACGTTGGGGACAGGCCTATTGCTTGCCGGTTGCGGAGCCACTGAAGAGCCCCCGCCGGAAGAAGATCCGGTGATGGAACAGGATGAACAAGCTCCTCCGGCACCAGATGGAACACACGAATTACCTGATGAACCAAGAGAAGGTACTACCGAGAATGACGAGGAATTAACCGAAGAAGAACAGCAGATCATCGAGGAGTCTGTTGAAGAATAACGCAGGATAAAACCTTAGAACCGTTTCGGTACTAAGGTTTTTTTACAATTAGAAGGTTTTAAAGACAAAAACGAATCATTGCTACAAGGAGAGAAGAAGGTTGAGAAAAGTTATTTTACCGTTGATCATAATGCTTGCAGGGTGCTCTGGAGCTGAGACTCCGCCTCCTGAATCAGAACCGGCCTCTGAAGAAAAGCAACAAACTGAGACGCAGAACTCAAATGAAAATAGTGAATCAAAAGTGAAACTTGATGCTCCCCATATATCCCAATTGCCTGAGTTAGAGCGAGGCTGTGAGGTCACAACACTTGCTATGCTTTTACAGCATGCGGGCAAGGATGTTGGGAAGATGAAGTTATCAAAGGAAATCGACCGAGTTCCATTTGAAAAAGACGGACTGAAGGGACACCCGGGTGAGGGGTTTGTAGGTAATATGAAAACATTGGACAAGCCGGGACTTGGTGTCTACCATGGCCCTGTAGCAGAATTGGGAGAAGAATATCTTCCTGGAAAGATATTAGACCTGACCGGAGAAGAATTCAAAGAAGTGGAGAAACACGTTGCAGACGGCAGGCCAGTATGGGTGCTGGTCCCAAGTACATTTGCACTTGTTCCAGAAAAGCACTGGGAAACATGGAATACGAAAAAAGGCAAAGAAAAAATCACTTACAAATGGCATTCGGTTTTGGTCACCGGCTTTGATGAAAAAAATGTTTATGTCAATGATCCGCTTGGCGATAAAAACACTAAGCTCTCAAAAGAAGAGTTCGTTGCAGGCTGGGAGCAGTTTGGAAAACAGGCAATCACTTACAAACCATAACAATGAAAAATGCTGTTCCTTCATTATTGAAGAAACAGCATTTTTTGAAAAGGTGAAAGGTCATGATTTCTTACTTCCCATCGCTATCTGATTTATCATCATCCAGTTTGAAATCTTCATCTTCCACATCGTTTTCCGTATCCTCGACAGGTGGTTCATTTTCCTGGTCCGTCTCTGCGGAACAACCTCCAATAAAAATCGCTAGTGCCAATGGGATTCCATACAAAAGTTTCTTTTTCACAATCAGACCCCTTTCTTCCAAACAACCTTGTTTGGATAGGATTATTATTATCTAAAACATACCCGTTCATAATCCTTATAAACGGTAGAAGTTTTTTAGTGAAAATAAAAGCATATCAGCCTAAAAAGAACAAAAACTAAAGCCAGGTTGTTTAGATAGCAAGGATCACATCTTTTCTGGTGGTTGAAACCACGAACAAGTCACATAGAAAAATTCTATAAGCCCGAAACGAGGATAAACCCGCAAAAAGGTCACATAGAAAAATTCTATAAGCCCGAAAAAAGGAGGAACCCGCAAAAAGGTCACATAGAAAGATTCTATAAGCCCGAAACAAGGAGGAACCCGCAAAAAGGTCACATAGAAAAATTCTATAAGCCCGAAACAAGGAGGAACCTGAAAAAAGGTCACATAGAAATAAACCCTCAAAAAGGTCACATAGAAAGATTCTATAAGCCCAAAATGAGGAAGAATCCGCAGAAAAGTCCCATAGAGAGTTTCTATACCACAAAGCCTGAAATATACAAAGGGGGTGATCATATGGCGAAAAAGAAACCTAAGCATGATAAAGCTCTTCCAAAAGCGGATATTGAATTTGCGGAGGAAAGAGGAAATGGTTTTGAAAAGGTAGCATTAAAAGCTCAACGGAAACAAAATAAATGATTTGCTTCTGAATTTTATTGGAGAGCCACTTGAAGATTTTTTTAAAATTGAAGACCAAGAAAAGAAAAAGAACTGCAGAGAAATCTACAGTTCTTTTTGGTGTTTTTTCACGGGTAAATGAGCTTTAGGCAAAATATAACCGATGATTGCACCAATGAACGCGGGCAGGATCCAGCCAAGACCTATATCGTATAGTGGAAGATGCTCCACATATATTGACGTTACAGAATTGAATAATGGAATATTTATATTTGGCAGATTGGCGACTAATGCGCTATAGCCATCAAAAAAACTCACGAAGAACGTCATCGCTATTGAAGCAGCGTATACGCTTTGCTGATTTCCGAAAAGCGGTGATATAAGAGTTAATAAGATAAGGATGATAGCTAATGGGTACAAGAACATTAAAACCGGTACAGCAAATTGAATGATATTGTTCAAACCAAAATTTGCGATTGTGAAAGAAACGATGCAAAGAAGAAGCACAAACCTTTGATATGAAACCTTTGGCAATAAATCATGAAAAAACTCGCTGCAGGCCGTGATTAGCCCAATGCTTGTTTTTAAACATGCCAGAACAATAATCATAGCCAGCAAGATTGCACCGAAGGGACCAAAATAGTGTTTGGCGACTGCAGAGAAAATCTGTCCGCCATTCTCGAATGTTCCAATAGCCACTACGCTAGATGCCCCCATGTAAGTTATAAGTCCGTATATCAGCATCATCAATGTCATTGCAAAGATACCTGATTTCAAGGTAGCCCTGGCAATATCCTTTGTTCTGGTGATTCCTTGCCCTTTAATGGCATTAATGACAACAATCCCGAATGCCAGGGATGCAAGGGCATCCATTGTATTATATCCTTCTTTAAATCCTGTGATAAAAGCCAAATTTGTATAAGCACCGTTCGGTTCCCCAAAGCTGCCCATTGGCTTGATAACGGAAATCCCAATTAGTAAAAATAAAAATACGAGAAAAGCGGGTGTTAGGTATTTTCCAATATAGTCCATGACCTTCGCAGGATGCAGTGAGAAAAAGTAAACGATGGCAAAGAAGGCGAAACTGAAAACTCCTAGCCATATACCAGCTTGTCCTGGATCAATGTAGGGTTCAAAACCAACAACGAACGGAACAGTGGCAGTCCTTGGAATCGCGAAAAAGGGTCCAATCGTCAAGTAAAGAACGGTGGCAAAGCCGACTCCAAAAATAGGATGTACTCTGCTGGCTAAATCACGCAGGCCGGTGCTACCCGAAAGGCCAATCGCCAATATGCCTAAAAAAGGAAGGCCGATGGCAGTTACCAGGAAGCCAATTAATGCAAGCCAGAAGTTCGTGCCTGCCAGCTGTCCTAGTTGAATAGGGAAAATCAAATTCCCCGCTCCAAAGTACATTCCAAATAGCATGGTCCCAATCAGGGCATAGGTTGAAAACGATATTTTTTGCTGCATATACACTTGTCTCCTCTTCTTGATGTTGTGAATTCTGATTTAAGCTCTTCTTCAGTTGGGTAGGGAGGAATTTCAATCAAGCCTTATATGAAGTGAAGGAAATAGAAAAATGTCTTGTTCAGTCTATCACAAGAGGGTTTAAATCTATCTATTCATAGAACCCAAAAGAAGAATAATACAAATTACTATATATATTTGCTCTTCACAAGTCAATTAAATTTTTAGTATTTTTAGAATTAATGGAAAGCAGTTCGCGTTGTTGTACTCTTTTAGGGGTTTTGTTTAAAGGCGATATTTTCATTTGCCGCCGTTAAAAAAATTGCCGCTTTCATCCGATAGTAAAAAGGTATGAATTTGAGTTCAGGAGAGAATCTGATGAAGATCGAGCAAGCAAAAGCAATATTGAAAAATCCGGATATAGGACGGTATTTGACAAAGGAAGAAATGGAAGCAATTGATTTTTTGATCAGCGTGGCTGAAGCAAAAGAATAGAAGCATATATGTCATTAGCTGCATCGTTCTGGTCTCAGGATGCTACGGAGCTTTATACGGAAGAGGGATGGTTTTCGGTATCATCGCAAGCATCCAAACCTTAGCAGTTGCTTTTGTAATCTGAAAATATAGATTGGAAATGAGTTGGTGCAAAAAGTAAAAATATTAGACAGGAAAATTAGGGGACGTTGATATGATTTTTTGTGCTTGAAATAGAGGACAGGCATAGCGCCTGTCCCCATGTCCTCTTCGCGATTCAATTATGGTTTCTGAAATTTTTACTTTTCAAAGCACACGATTGATTTATTTTTTGCTAATCTCATTACGGTCGTATGTCCCTGTAGTATTTGGCACAATAGGACCGCCACCAGACTGGTTTGCTTTTAATCCAAATAGAGCACGCAGAATATTTACTCGTCTAATGATCAGCTCGTAGAAGCCCATAATGATTAAAAATGCTGCTGATATTAAAAAGATTAATTTTACAGGGACAGTCCATTCCAGTTTATAGATGAAAAATCCTAAAAGAATGATGATAGGTTGATGAAGCACATAAAACGGCATAGACGCTTCACTCGAATATTTCAATGTTCTATTGGACACGTTCAAATACTTATCACCTAAGTATAAGTATAGGATGAAGAAAATCATGTTCCATACTAATAGGACACGAATCATCATAAACAGTGCCCAACCAATTGATATCTTTATGGGAAACCCATAGAAAAATACCCATGATATATAGGAAGCAGTAGTAAGTATACTTAAAGCACCAGCTAAGAATCCTATTTTACGGACAAATCCCCGTAACGATTCTCTGGCAAAAAAATAAAATCCAAAAATATATAATAGTAAATAAAAGATCATTCCCCAGCTCGCTAGATTTACAAAATTGTTGACAGTCAAAGCGGCGATTGATAGAGGGATAGGGATGAATAAATAATGGAGAATATTAAATTCCTTACCAGCTGCCATTCTCTTGGTCTTTAGGAAAAAAGGCAGCGTAATGACCGAGAATATCAGTAACATTAAAAGATACCACAGGTGATGTCCAAAGAATGCAAAGTTCCCGTTTCCGCCTATTTCCAAATAGAGTCCGTCAAAATAATGAGGAAAGAATTCCAGAAGGGAGCCTATGAATTGATGGTTCGTTATTCTTTCAATATACACTTGGGGAGGCGACAACAGGAAGATTCCCAAAAGTAAGGGAAGTCCAAGCCGTAAAAGTCTTTCTTTGAGAAAACTTTTCGGATTTCTTCTATTTAAAGCGTAATAAGTAGCTATTCCCGACACCACAAAGAAAATCGGCATAATCCAATTCCCTACTAAAAGAGAAAATACTTCTATATATGTATGATTAATTGACTTGTTTTTGATGTGCCAATCAAATGAATTAAAAAACATCGAACAATGGTAAAGAAACACGACCAGCATGGCCAAAACCTTTATCTAGTCCAAATCAAAATGTCTAGTTAACTGATTATTTTTTCCATAAATTTCCCCCTATGAGTTAACTATACATCTTGTTTACATCAAATCCACTAATTTTTTTCGGGGACATGGGGGCGGCTTCTGTTCTTTAGTTTGATTGGACGAGAAGCTTATCGATAAGGCTGGTGAAATTAGAGCATATAACAAGACCCTTGCGATTGTGCAAGGGCCTATTTTAGTAGAGGGGCAATAAGTAATGAATATAAAAGTAAATCGATATTATTTGTTTTCTGCTGCTTTTCTAATCTCGAATTCAGCCTTTATATCTTTTAATAAATCCTGGTCTGTGATTAATTGAAATGCCGTCAAAGCGAGTGCTTTGGCCCCTTTTAACAAGGCTTGATCACCTTGTGGAGAAGCAGCTGCTTCCCTGAAAGGAACGGTGTGGGCCACGAGATTGTCTGGACCAATCTTGATGTAAGGATGAATAGTGGGTAAGACCTGGCTGATATTGCCGGCATCGGTTGAGCCAATTCCGTCCCTTTCATCAGTGGCAACTTTTTCTCCAAGTTCTTCAATGACATTTTTAAAAACTTCATTATATCGATCATTCAATAGAATATTATCGACTTCATTTTGGAAGGCAATAACATTCAGCTTTGCACCAGTTGCAAGGGCTGCCCCCTCAGCGACTGCTTTTACGCGGCGGGTTACTTCATTTAA
>NZ_JBIQOE010000264.1:0-3485 GCF_047739415.1 Mesobacillus sp.
GAAGTAGAAACAAAGCTTAATAATCTTAAAGAAATGAAAAAAGATCTCGAAGCGTTGACAGTTAAGCTGAATGCACAAATCAAAGAAAAGAATGAGCTTATGAGCACTCTTAAGGCTGAAGAAAAGCAAATGCATGCAGAAAAGCTAGAGCTAGCGGAAGCTGCAGATGTCTTGAAGGCACAGGAAGCTGCATTTGTTCAGGCGATTGAATTGGAGAAAAAGCGTCAAGCCGAAAGAGCAAGACAGGCAGAACTTGAAAAACAAAGGAAAGCAGCAGCAGCGGCAGCAAAGAAAAGCAGCGGCGGTGGAAGCTCGACTCCTGACCCTGCGCCAGCAGTGTCTGCACCAACTTCAGGTGGTATGATTATAATGCCAGCGAGCGGACGAATCACTTCAGGTGTAGGCAGTCGTTGGGGCTCATACCATTCAGGTATGGATATTGCTAATAGAGCAGCTAATGTGCCGATTTATGTTGCTGCAGATGGTGTCGTTATCCGTTCCTATTATTCTTCAAGCTACGGAAACGTAATCTTTGTTGCACACTCTGTCAATGGACAAACCTGGACAACTGTTTATGCACACATGAGCTCACGAATGGCTGGAAACGGTGCAGTTGTTTCTCGTGGGCAACAAATTGGTGTCATGGGCAATACTGGACAATCATTTGGCCAGCACTTGCATTTTGAGCTTCACAAAGGCTCTTGGAACGCGTCCAAGTCAAATGCTGTGAATCCACAAGCGTACATGTAATTAACCAGGGAGAGACGAAAAGTCTCTTCCTTTTTCTTTTTCCCGATTAAAAGTCTCAGAAACTTGTAAATTATAACCATATGGGAGTTCGCTTCAAAATTAATCCTTCATACCCTGTCCCTCCTCGTCATATAATGGGAATCATATCATAGAAATTTTTACGGCGGAGGAGCAGTTGATGCGGTAAACAGGGGAGGAGTTTGGCAATGGAGCGGAAGTGGATTGCCTTTTTGATGGCGGGCTCGCTGCTGACAGGAGCGGGGAGTACATACGCTGGAATGCAATGGTACGAAAGCAAGGCGGGTGTTCTTGAACGCCAGATTGTACCCATGAAGGATCAAGGAAGTGCACAGGCCGGTGAGGCAAGCAGTCTTGAAAAAGTCGAGCAGGCATACAGTTTGATTTTTAACAGTTACGTTGAAAAGGTTGAAGAAGAAGAGCTGATTGAAGGGGCGATTCAGGGTATGCTCTCGACCCTGGAGGATCCGTATTCCGTCTATATGGACAAGGAGACGGCCAAACAATTCAATGAGACGCTGGAGTCGTCTTTTGAAGGTATTGGTGCCGAGGTCAGTACGGTCGATGGAAAAATCGTAATTGTTTCTCCTTTTAAAAATTCCCCAGCAGAAAAAGCGGGCTTGAAGCCGAATGATCAGATTTTGAAGGTCGATGGCGAAAGTATCGTGGGCCTGGACTTATATGAAGCAACTTTAAAAATCCGCGGCAAAAAAGGGACACCCGTAGTTTTGGAAATCGAGCGCAAGGGCTTGAAGGATCCGCTGAAGGTAAAAGTGATTCGCGATGAGATTCCGCAAATTACCGTCCATGCTGACATGAAAAAGGTGAACGGCGAGAAGATTGGCTATATGGAGATTACCTCTTTTTCAGAGGATACCTCCAAAGAGTTCAAGAAGGAGCTTAAGGATTTTGAAAAAGAAGGGTTGGATGCGCTTCTGATCGATGTGCGCGGCAACCCTGGGGGACTGCTCTCTAGTGTAGAAGAAATTTTACGTGAATTGGTTTCAAAGGAGAAGCCGCTCTATCAAATTGAAGAGCGCAATGGCGATAAGACTCGCTATTTTTCCAATCTGGAAAAAGCGAAACAATATCCGATTGCCGTGTTGACAGACGACGGCAGTGCATCAGCTTCGGAAATTTTGGCTGGGGCATTGAAAGAAGCAGGCGGCTATCCGGTGATTGGCGAGAAGAGTTTCGGTAAAGGGACAGTCCAGCAGGCTGTGCCGATGGGGGACGGCAGCAATATCAAGCTAACGCTTTTTAAATGGCTGACACCTGATGGCAACTGGATCCATAAAAAAGGCATCGAGCCGACTATCGAGGTCAATCAACCGGCGCTTTATGATACCCATCCTATCCAGGCCGAAACGCCTCTTAAGCTGGATATGAATAATGAGCAAGTGAAAAATGCCCAGGAAATCCTCGCGGGACTCGGATTTGAGCCGGGACGTACCGATGGCTACTTTAGTGGAATGACTGAAATTGCCGTCAAGGCATTCCAGCGGAAAAATGACATGACCGTTACGGGTGTGATTGACGCAAAAACAGCCACCGCACTCGAGGATGCGGCAAGAGAAGCAATGAAACAAGAAGAAAACGATCTTCAGCTGCAGACCGCCTTGAGGCTGTTGGCGAAATAGATACCTAATCCGCCGTACCAAAACTTGGTACGGCGATATTTTTTACATTGATTTGGAAAAAGTAGTGATTACAGCAAAAATCGTAGTGATTAGTTTGAAAACCGTAGTGATTATTCTAGATATCGTAGTGATTACTTACAAAAACGTAGTGGTTTTTGGTGATTCCGTAGTGATTCGAGTATAAAAGAAGAAAAAAGAGTGCTATGGGATTCTTCTTTTTCGAATTTCACTAAGTATTTAATGTCTACTTCTACTATAGAAAAAAATCCCACCAATATTCCTCAACTATTGATAGGTTTTACCCTTTAGATTTGATAGAATAAGCTTAATATCATGTAATCTATGAAGGCTGGTGACATAGGGGTGGCACAGGATTGGTTCATTGAACTATTGAAAGGGATGGGCAGGCTTCTGCTTCACCCTGTGTTCTATTATTCTATATTTTTGGCGGCGGTCCTTGGTGTTTCGCGCGTGAAGCGGGAGCGAAAAAACTTTACCGTGAGAGCGAAGGATGCCTATTTTGAGCTCAGACAGCTGTTTCCGCTGGGACTGTTGATCGGTCTGATCATCTCAATCATAACCATTGCAGTGGGCATTGCGATTCCATTCGGAGCAATTGTTTTAGTTGCCGCGGCAACTCTGCTATTGAGCCTCATAACAAGAGTCAGGCTCCTTACGCCTGCATATACAATCGGCGCTGCATTTTTCGCGTTGATCTTCCTTTCAGGAAAAGAAATCGATCTTCCGTTAGTCGGAGACTTATTTTCAAGCCTAGATGAAAAAATCTATCCATCCATTGCGATTTTGTTAGCATTATTAACGATTGGCGAAGGATTCCTTATTTTACGAAATGGAAAAAAGGGAACTTCTCCCAAATTAATCAAGAGCAAGCGTGGCCAGACGGTTGGTGTCCATGAGGTAAAGCGCCTCTGGGTCGTGCCGGCATTCATGCTCATTCCGGGCAGTGTGCTTACGCTGCCGTTCGATTGGTGGCCTGTGTTCACGCTTGGAGACAATACATATTCACTGATTCTCGTTCCATTTGCGATTGGATTGCATCAGCAAATCCAGGGGATG
>NZ_JBIQOE010000265.1:0-8863 GCF_047739415.1 Mesobacillus sp.
ATAATGCTAATTTAGGATTAAAATAGGAATTTAGGCGGAAAGGGTTGACCATTCGATACAAATTTTTCATAAATGGTATAATGGGTTTTCAGCAAAACAATATATACTGAAGAAAATACATAAGGAGGTGCACCTTGAAGAGACTTGCTTTTTTAATGATGTTATTAATGATAGGAGCTTTCCTAAGCGGCTGTTCTGAAGATAAATCTGAATCAAAAGGCCTTTCCCTACCTGATGAAAACGGTGAGGAAGTATCCTTCGAAAATATGAAAGAGCCTGCGCTGGTTTTCTTTTTTACGGGAGTTGGTTGAGACTTCTGTAAATCGCAGCTGGTCGAGCTGCAGAACCGTAAAGAATCATTCAGCCAGTTCCCTGGGAACATTTACGCCGTAAGCGCATCGTCTGTAAAGGAACATAAAGCGATGAAAGAAGAGTTGGGACTTGACTATCCAGTCATCTCTGATGAGAAACTGAAATTGATCAAGAAAACAAACATGCTGGATCCTGAAGCTCCAATAGCAGTAAGAGGCTTCGCTGTTCTTGATAAAGACGGCACAGTCCTTCATTCCCAGCAAATCGATACATTCGGTGTTGAAGCGGAAGGAATCATTCCTTACGCAGCTGATATCGCGAACGGGGAGAAACCAACTGAATAAAAGTGAAAGAACCACCTTTTGTGAAGGTGGTTCTTCTATTTGTTCAATCTGGTTACCTCTATCAAGAACAGTTTCAACAACCAAAGCCTATATGCATTACTTAAAATTTGAAAACTCCACAAGCTCGAGTTGGTTGCCGAATGGATCTTCAATCACATTATACCTTCCCGGCGGACACGGTCTGGATTCATCAAAAAGAACTTTTGCCCCCTTCCCGCGGAGCTGTTCAACATCTTCATCGATATTCTCAGAGAGGATTCCCAATAAAACCTTCTGGCTAGCGGAAGTAATATCTTCATCTGATTTTTCTAATACAATCGGTATCTCATTATGTACTAATGAAACAATATTTTCCCCGTAATGCTTGGATACTTCAAAATCCAGCACCTTTGTATAGAATTCAAGTGCCTTTTCCATGTCTCCAACCTTGATCGTTATTACACAAACTTTGTTTAACAATACAATCACTCCTTTTTTATATCACAAATCAACAAGCTGACCTTCTTAACAATTCGCGTTTGCTACTTGAAATCCTTTAATTAACCTACTAAAAAATCCCAACTCTTTATTTAGAGTTGGGACTTTATCTCGTCCTTCGTAACTCCGCCAACGCCCCAGTACTTATGAGGGACCGTCTGGACAATCACTCGTACCTGCTCTGGCTTTACTTCAAGCGTTCGAACCGCTGTATCAGTTATCTCAGCAATCAATTCCTTGATTTTCTCATCACTTCGCCCCTCAAGAACCTGCACTTGAATAATCGGCAAAACACCCACTCCTTGTCAACAAATTTCGGGTGGTGACAGGCACCACCTTAATTAAAAACCTAGCAATCTAGGGATGAACAGTGTTGATTGTTCCCAGTAAGTGACAATGAAAAGCATGGCAATACCGATAAGAAGCATCGGCGTAACGGCTTTGATCAAGCGTTCGAATTTGACCTCGGCTATGGAGGAAACGATAAACAGTCCTGTTCCAACCGGTGGTGTCAGTAATCCAATCGTCAGGTTTATACAGATGATAACACCGAAATGAATCGGGTCGATATTAAATCCTGTCACCAAAGGCATGAAAACAGGAACGAGAATAATCAACGCGGCGATTCCATCTAACAATGTTCCCACGATCAATAGGAAGATGTTAACCAGCAGCAGGAATACAAATGGATTATCTGAAATCGACAGCATGGAATTTGCAATCAGTTGCGGAATCTGCTCAAAGGCAATCAGCCAGCCGAACAAATTGGCCATCGCAATCAAAAAGGTAACCGTGGCCGTACCAATTACGGTATTAACCAAAATCATCGGGAAGTTTTTCCATTTCAATTCCTTGTAAAAGAACATTCCAACCACGAACGCGATTACACTCGCTACTGCTGCAGATTCTGTTGCCGTGAATGCACCGCTCAGGATTCCAACTGTAATGACAAATGGAACTAAAATAGCCGGCAGTACTTTTACAAAGGAACTCCAAATTTCCGAAAAACTGGCTCTCTTGCTGCGAGGAAAATTGTGCTTGTAGCCCATATAGGCAATCAATGCAACAAAACCTACCCCAAAAATGGTCCCTGGAATAATCCCAGCCATGAACAAGCCGCCAATAGACGTTCCAGACAATGTTCCATAAATGATAAAAATCATGCTTGGGGGAATGATTGGAGCCACAATCGATGACGCCAGCGTTAAGGCAGACGAAAATTCCCGACTATATCCTTCCTTTTCCATTTCCGGCACCATAACCTTACTCATCATGGCGGCTTGCGCGTTCGCCGAACCCAATATTGACGCCAGGAACATGTTAGCGATAACTGTTACGTAAGCGAGACCGCCACGTACATGCCCAACCAGGACTCTCGCAAACACAACCAGTCTGTTGGTAATTCCGCCGCTATTCATCAATTCACCTGTTAGCATGAATAATGGAATCGCCAGCAAACCAAAGTTCTCCATCCCCGAATACAGACGCTGCGGAGTCGATTCAAGCAGCATTGTGTTTCCTGTCACTAAAAAGTAAACAACCGTTGTCATTCCAAGTACAAGCGAAATTGGTATCCCCATTAACAAAAATACGACGAAAGCTAAAATAACCAGTGCCATCATTCTTCTTCACTCTCCTTTGCAGCAGCATGGAGATTTGTACTAATTTCACTATCAATATGCTGATTTTGCATAATATCAAACATATTACTAATTAAATGTATCGTTGCGAACAGCAATCCAATCGGCAGGATTGCATAAGGAATCCACATAGGCAGCAGGATCGCACTCGATTTTTGAATCGCGACCGATGGGGACATAATCCAGGTAAAACAATAGAATAATAGGATTGCCATGAATAAGAGCATGAAAACATGAGCCAAAACGGCCACCCATTTATTGATTTTTTCCGGAAGATAATCCGTTACCAGTGTGACTGCCGCCTGTGTCTTATATTTGAGGCCAAGGCTGCCGCCAATGAAGGTTATGTAAATTAGCAAAAAAACCGATACTTCACTTGCCCAAAATAACGGTTCTTTGAATACATACCGAAAAAAAACCGCGGCAGCGACTATCACAGCCATTGCGAACATGAGGATAATAGCCAGTTTCTTTTCGAAACTGGCTACCATATTGCTAACGTATTTCACGCATTTCCCTCCAATAGGTTATTTGCGGAATGTATCGATGAATTCCTGGATCAGCGGATCTGTTGGTCCATATTTTTCATCGAATTGCTTGATATATGGTTCAAATAACTCCTGGTCAATTTCATAAATCTTCATCCCAGCATCGCTAAGCGTTTTCTTGAATTCCTCTTCCTGTGCGGAACGAGTTTTTACCGCATACTCAGCAGCTGCCTTAATGGACTCATCAATGATTTTTTTATCATCCTCAGACATTTTTGCGTATTTATCTTTATTCATCAATGCCACCGCCGGCCATACCATGTGGTTCGTTACAGCGCCATATTTTGCGACTTCATGGTACTTATTGGTGATGGAAGCATCAAGGTCCATATCCATCCCATCAATAACGCCTGTCTGAATCGCTGCGTATACTTCTGGAAGCGGCAATGATTCCGGTGAAGCACCCATTGATTTGTAGAAATCCTGAAGCGGTGGACTAGGAGTAACACGGAATGCCAGTCCCTTCAGATCTTCCGGCTTCTTAACTTCCTTATCCTTGAAAAGCATCACGCGGTTTCCAGCAAACAAGTAATCCAAACCTTTGATTCCCTGGCCATCCAAAGTTCCTAGGATTTTCTTCGCTACCTCTGTATCACGTGCTGCATTCGCTGCTTCCAGGTCTTTGAATGCGTATGGAGAAAACCATGCCGTAAATGCTGGTGCACGGGAGCTCAGATAAGCCGCTGTAATGAAACCGAAATCTACCGAACCTGAAGAAATTTGCTGAACCATATCCGCTTCAGTGCCAAGCTGACTAGCAGGATAGATTTCCAACTGCATCCTACCGTCAGAACGCTTATCCAATTCTTCTTTAAATTTCTCGGCAGCCTTGTGCCACATATGATCGGTTGGGGTAATGTGCGCAAGCTTGAATGTGTACTTCTCTCCAGACCCAGCTGCAGGCTTGACATCTGTCTCGCTGCTGCAAGCCGCAGTAGTCAACATTAGCACAAAGATTAATAGTGTAAGTCCAATCTTTCTTAACCCTTTCATTTCTCGCACCCCTTTTTTCTTTTTGTAAACGCTACCAAAATATTTTCCAAGCTGTTTCTAACTGTGATTATAATCACTTTTTACTAGTAAAAGTGTAAAGTGCTTAACATATAACGTAAATTTTATCTTTATATTTTGAATATTCAAAACTAAAAAGAGAGCACTTAGTCATAGAAACTAAGTGCTGGATTTGCATGTAAAAGAAACGCTGCCCAATTCGGCGAATTGCACTAGAACGTTGTCATTTGGTTCAAAGGCAATCGCCTCTGATACCGCTCCGCTCAGAATCACGTCTCCCTTTTTTATCCCTTTTCCAACCTCACCAAGCTTGTTGACTGCCCACGCGACTGATGTTGCCGGGTGCCCCAGGACGGCAGCACTCGAACCAGTTTGGACAACCTGTCCGTTTTTCGACATCACCATGCCCAGCTGGCCTAAATCCAGATCCCGAGGTGACATCCACTTGCTTCCAATCAGGAATTTTGAAGATGAACAGTTATCCGCAATGACATCAGCCAGAGTGAATTTGAAGTTTAAATAACGGCTGTCGATGATTTCGATTGCCGGTGCAACATATTTCGTCACCCGTAGCACATCTTCTGCGGACACGTCAGTGCCTTCCAAATCCTTATCTATGAAAAACGCAATTTCCGGCTCCGCTTTTGGATGGATGAACTCTGTAAAATCAAGATGTTCCCACTCTAGCGTCAGCATATCATCCGTCAGGTAACCATAAATTGCTTCATGGACACCCATCATTTGCTGCTTCGCTTTACTCGTCAATCCAAGCTTCAGGCCAATTTTACGAGCCCCGTCCTGCTCGCGTCTATAAATCAATTTTTCCTGAATTGAATACGCATCGGAAAAGCTCAGCTCCGGATAACGGTCGGTCACCTTCACGACTTCGCGGCGTTCTTTTTCAGCAGAATATAAGTATTCCACGATTTCAAGGTCGACACCCTTCATAATCGTCATATTTTACACCTCCAGCTTCCGGGCTTTGGCCAGTTCAGCAGCGACATCAAGGATCATATCTTCCTGGCCGCCAACTACCTTCCTCTTGCCCAACTCTATTAAAATATCTCTTGAATCAATTCCGAATCTCTGACCGGCTCTCTCAGCATGCAGGAGGAAACTTGAATAAACACCAGCATAGCCTAGCACAAGACTACCTCTATTAATCTCCTGCGCTCTCGGAATCATCGGCCCAACCGTATTCTCAGCCAAATCCATCATTTTATAAATATCGATTCCAAGATTGACGCCCATCCGGTCCAATACTGATAAAAGAACCTCTGTTTGTGCATTACCAGCGCCTGCGCCAAGACAGCGGATACTTCCATCTATCCTTGTAGCCCCTTCTTCAATTGCCGTCAGCGTATTTGCGACCGCTAATGAAAGATTGTTATGCGCGTGGAATCCTACTTCGATAGACAATGATTCTCTTAAAGCCGCAATCTTTTCTTTTACTTCATGCGGTAAAAGGGCCCCGGCAGAATCGGTTACATAGACAGCCTGTGCCCCGTAACTCTCCATCAGTTTCGCCTGTTCTACCAATTTTTCAGTTGGTGCCATATGGGCCATCATCAGGAAGCCAAGCGTTTCCATCCCTAGCTCGCGCGCCATGCTGATATGCTGCGCTGAAACATCAGCCTCGGTTACATGAGTGGCAACCCGTACAAGCCTTGCGCCTAATTCATGTGCCTGCTTCAGTTCATGGACCGTTCCGATTCCTGGTAAAAGCAACACCGCCACCTTTGAGTTTTGACACTCATCAACCGCTGCTTCAATCAATTTCATTTCATCGACAAGCGATTTACCATACTGCAGCGTCGAACCGCCCAGTCCGTCTCCATGGCTTACTTCGATATAGTGCATACCCGCATCATCAAGCTCACGCGCCACGCGCCGGACCTGAGCTTCTGTATATTGATGCTGCATGACGTGGCTGCCGTCACGCAGGCAAACTTCTGTAATTTTGATAGGCTTATCACTTTTGCGCTTCAATAATTCCACCCAGCCTTTCGCTTAGACACTCTGTTTTTCAAGCATATGGATCGCGAAGTCTTCAGCAACCCGAGTCGCTGCCGCTGTCATGATATCAAGGTTCCCAGCATAAATCGGGAAGTAGTCACCCGCACCCTCGACTTCAACAAAAACTGTCACTCTGTTTCCATCAAACAACGGCTCCTGCTTAAGCCTGTACCCTGGTACATATTCCTTCACAGTTTCGACCATCTGCTCAATCGATTTTGTGATTGCAGCTTCATCCATGTTTTTCACTTCGCAATAAATCGTGTCCCGCATTAAAATCGGAGGCTCTGCCGGATTCAGGATAATCAGCGCCTTCCCTTTGTCGGCTCCACCTACTTCCTCAATTCCCCTGCGCGTCGTGATCGTGAATTCATCAATGTTCGCACGCGTTCCCGGACCGGCACTTTTCGAGGAGATTGTCGCAACGATTTCTGCGTAACTGACATCAGCAACTGAGCTGATCGCATGGACGATTGGAATCGTCGCCTGTCCGCCACAAGTAATCATGTTCACATTTTTTTCATTTAAATAAGCATCTGTTTTAACGGCCGGAGAGACAAATGGCCCCCTTGCCGCCGGGGTTAGGTCGATGGCCAGCTTCCCCAATTCTGCGAGAACCTTCGCATGCCTGACATGTGTTTTTGCTGAGGTTGCATCGAACACGATGTCGGCCATGTCAGGATTGTCTTTCAATGCCTGAATTCCGTTATGGTATGTGAGATACCCTTTTTCCTTTGCCCGCTTCAAGCCGTCAGATTCAGGATCTATACCAATCATCGCTGTCAGCTCGATGACCTCACTTCTTTCCAGCTTATACATAAGGTCGGTCCCAATATTGCCCGAACCAATGATTGCCGCTTTGATTTTCGCCAACCTGCACACCTCCTACTCAAAAGTAACTGACACGGAGCCGATCGAACCAAACTGAGCAGAAACTGTATCGCCTTCCTGCACAGGGATTGCTGCCGAAAGCGCTCCTGGTAAAATCAGCTCGCCTGCTTTTAACGTAATCCCAAACTCATGAAGCTTGTTCGCCAGCCAGGCAATGGCATGTGCCGGATGGCCAAGTGCCGCAGCACCAGAACCAGTCGCTACCATCCCATTATTTTTGAAAAAAGTCATCCCAACACTCCGCAGGTCGATACCAGTTATATCTGTCATTTGGTCTCCTACTACTACCATCGCAGATGAGCCGTTATCAGCCACGGTGTCGACGAGTTGGATCTTCCAATCGGCAATCCGGCTGTCGATGATCTCCAGTGTTGGTACCACAAATTTTGTTGCCATCAACACATCAAGGAAAGTGATATTAGGCCCCTTGAGGTTTTCCGCAAGCACGAAGCCAATTTCCGCTTCGATCTTCGGGCTGAGGAAGTTGGACATCTTCACAGTACCGCCGTTTGCCACTTTCATATCATCAAGCAAATGGCCATAATCCGGCTCATCTACTCCAAGCATCTTTTGCATCGCAATACTCGTGAGGCCGACCTTTTTACCAATAACCGTCCGCCCTTGTTCTAGCTTTCTCTTTAAAACTTCAAGCTGGACATTGTAAGCATCCGTTACATTAAGATTTTCGTACTGTGCAGTCAACGGAGGGACCGCATTTTTGCTTTTTTCCGCTTCTAGAAGCGTTTCAGCGATACTTTCAATCGTAGTATTCATGAAATCACCCTCCTTTTCTTTTAAAAATGGCTAATGAACAGTTGAAGTCCTCATTTATTCCGCGATAATACCAGTTGAGGTGGTTTTAATACCAGTAGGACTCGATTTAATACCAGTTGGAGTACTTTTAATACCAGTTAGCTTCGATATAATACCAGTTGGATCACTTTTAATTCCAGTTGGACAGCCATTTCACCGTTTGGTGCTAAATAACCCCTTTGGACGAGTTTTAATCCCCTTTGGAATGAATTTAATCCTCGTTGGGACTGATATAATCCCCTTTGGTGCCCGTTTATTCCCCGTTGAACTTCTTTTGCTGAGTTCAGGCTTATATATCTTGCTTAATCAGCATAATTAACCTGTTGGAGGAAACATTTCGACGGTTGGACAGCTTTTTTAGACGGTTGAAGCAAATTTATCGACGGTTGGCCAACTTTTATCAACGGTTGGAGCAAATATATCGACGGTTGAGCATTTTTCCCGGTTAGGCCTTATATATCCGGTTAGCCGACTTATATTTCCGGTTGGCCAGCTTTTATTCCCGGTTGGAGCAAATATATCTCCGGTTAGACAACTTTTATTTACGGTTGAAGCAAATATATTTCCGGTATTAAAAAACGAACTATATTTTTAAAGCTTCATCGTAATCGTTTTTGCCTCGGTATAAAATTCGAAGCTGTGCCTGCCGCCTTCACGTCCGATGCCGCTTGCTTTCGATCCGCCAAACGGTGTGCGCAGATCGCGATAATACCAGCAGTTGATCCACAACAAACCGGAGTTTACTTTAGCAGCGACACGATGGGCACGGCGCAAGTCATTCGTCCAGACGACACCCGCCAGGCCGTACATG
>NZ_JBIQOE010000266.1:0-9565 GCF_047739415.1 Mesobacillus sp.
ATCATACCTTTTGTAAAACTGTTTACCTACGCACAATTAAAACGAATTTCTAGTTTAACTGATATTAGTTTTGAGTTGAACAAGGATTCTGAACTTCAGAAAGAAATTGGGTTAATGTCGATCAGTAAATCCCAATTGTCAAGGAAGTTAAGTCACATTTCTCCTTCTATCTTTGAAGCCGTACTAAAACATCTCATACAACAGGTACGTCAAATATATGGGGTGGGCAAAGGGAATCAAAAGCTTAGAAAGCTGCATCTTATCGACTCATCAACAATCACCCTTAGTCTCAAGGAGCATCCTTGGGCACCTAAGAATCGTTTTACTTCTGGTATCAAACTGCATACACGCGTGGTGTTTCATGATGATGTTACATACTTAGATGATCTAATTGTTACACCTGCAAGACCATCTGACGTAGCACAGTTAGATGGTCTCTTAGTCAATATACCTGGTACCTTCCATGTTTTTGATCGAGGGTATTTTGACTTCAAGAAGTTCGACAGACTCTGTTCAGAAGGAATTCGGTTTGCCACACGGATTAAGGAGAACACGGTGATTGAAGTGGGAGAAGAAGTTCCAGTGCCAAAGAACTCATCCATTCTAAGAGAAGCTGTTGTTTTTCTAGGGAAAATGAAACATCCCCTTCGTTTAATAGAAACAGTGGATAGCGAGGGAAAACAAATCCAAATTATTGTTAATGATGCTAAAATCCAGGCAGAGGAAGTAAGTACTATTTATCGAGATCGTTGGAAAATAGAGCTGTTTTATAAGTGGATGAAACAGCATATGGTATTAAAAACGATGTATGGTAAAAGTCAAAATGCAGTACATAACCAAGTTTATATAGCGATGATTGCCTTTTGTCTAACTCTATTATTACAAGCTAATTTAGAGTTTAAAGGTACCTTATTAGTGTTAAAAAAGCATATTGCAAAATTTGTATTAAATAAATATACAGAATTAAAGGAGGAATTATTTAAGCCTCCTTCTAGACCCTCTGCAGGAAGAAAAAGGTATGATCATGAACAAGTATTTAAAGAAATAGTGATAGACGTGGAAGCAGGAGAATTTAGAGAATAATAATTGATCGTAAATTAATGTAAAAATATGGATAAAGGACACCTTCTATGATGTCACTTTAACCTTTTTTTCTTTTCTCGGGGATTTTACGAGTCAGAATATTCACTAATTTTAAACCAGGTCAATTTCACTGACAAATTTTTCATTTGACTTATCTGCAAAACTTTGATGCAACGCTAGTGTAATTTTCTAGTAAACAAGGAAAGCCCTTCTCAAAGAGAAGGGCTTTCCTGGGGGATGTTCTATTCATATCATGGGAGGGGATATAGTTAAGCTACTACTAAAACAATATAATATCGAAAACACTATGTCAATAGTGAAAACTTTTTTTCAAGGAGTTATTATGAAAGAAATAATCAAAGAGTATATTGAAGCCTCCCCGGAGAAAATGATTTCATATGCTGAGTATATGGAACTTGCACTCTATCAACCGGAGGAAGGTTATTACATAAAGGAACGCCAAAAAATAGGGAAAGAAGGGGACTTTTATACTTCAAGCAATGTGTCCGATGTATTTGGCAAATTGATAGGCAAATGGTTTGCGAAAAATTCAAAAAGCCTTGGCTTGCCGCCAACTGTTTGTGAAATAGGAGCCGGGAATGGCCGGTTTGCACGCGCTTTCATTCAAGGGTGGAATGAATTGAATGATGAACACCTTAGCTATTGTGTCGTTGAAGCGAGTCCTTATCATCGAAGGCTTCAGGAAGCAGAATTGTACGGTCTGGAAAATGTGAGGATACTTTACGCTAGTACATTTGCAGAAACAGGCATGAAACAAGGACTGATTTTTTCAAATGAATTATTTGATGCTTTCCCTGTCCATGTCGTTGAAAAAAGCGAGGGTATTGTGAAAGAAGTTTTCGTAGGCCATAACAATGGACAATTGAAAGAAATCATGGTTCCGGTAATGGATGATCGGATTACCGCTTTTTTAAATGACCAAGAGCTTGAACTGCAAGAAGGGCAAAGGATTGAGATTCCGCTTGCCTTTGAACCCTTCATTAAATCTATCTCTGATAACTTAATGAAAGGCCTCATGGTGACTGTGGATTACGGATACACGAATGAAGAATGGATGCACCCATCACGGAGGGGCGGAAGCTTAAGGGGATATTACCAGCACCAGATGCTTCATGACGTTTTGCAGCATCCGGGAGAGATGGATATTACCAGTCATGTGCATTTTGATGCACTTAAGTTAATTGGAGAGAAATACAGTCTGAAATTTGTGCAAAAAATGAGACAAGACGAGTTCCTCATGGCTGCCGGCATATTAGAAGAGCTTGCGGAACATAATGACCACAATCCGTTTTCTGAAGCAAGTAAGCGGAATCGCGCGATCCGGAGTTTGATTTTGCCAGGAGGGATAAGCCAGTCCTTTGATGTCGTTGTCCAGGCGAAGGGTCTGGATCACCAGGCTGGAAAATTATTTTAATATACGCGTGGAAAATAAAAAAAGCGATGTATAAACATCGCTTTTTTTATTTGAGCGTAACAATTGATCAATGTCCAGTTCCACCTAAGGGCATCATAAATGTTGACCAGTAAGTAAATCCAGCAAAGAAAATCGTTAAGTATGCGCCGAAGACGTAAATGTACATACGCTCAGACAGTTTCAAGTAACTTAAAAGCAAGAAAAATCCAGTTTGACCAAAGAAAATCAAGGACGTCGTATACATGTCACCTAAGAAAAACATGACAGCAAAGATTCCCGTCCAGAATCCTAAAACTCTGTACATACGATCCAAAGATATCCCTCCTTTACCCTACAAGTCCATCACTATCATATTATAAAGTAAAGTGGAGTAAAAAGTAAACAACGATTGATTATTGTGCAATAACAGCTTGATATGAACAAGAGTCGCAGCCTGTAAACATGTTCTCTTTTTCGATCAGTTCGATCTCACCAAATAGTGATTCGAACATACCGCGCAAAAATTCATAATGCATATTGCACACTGTTTCTGTATGCTCCATTGCCACTTCCTTGAAAGGACAGTTGAAGATCTGAAAGTAAATCTTAGTCTTTTCAATGTTAGGTTCGAATTCAGGATAAAAACCAGCAAGTGTCGCTGCATTCTTAATTGAGTTCAGTTTATGCTCGAACGTCATTTCAGCTGACATATGTGGGTGTCGGGATACTTCTTGTTCAATCAGTTCTTCCCCAAAACGTTTTCCTGTCATATACAATGCTTTCTTTCCTGCTTCTCCAAGCGACATCATCGTTGTCATCGCGATTTTGGACAATAGCTGATAATCGCGGAATGGGAAGTGAAGCTGGATCACTTCATCGGACAGTCGGTACAGTCTGCTTGGACGTCCCCCTTTGCCAGTCTTTTTTGTTTCTGAAATCAGCATGTTCACATCTTCAAGTTTCGATAAATGCAGCCTTGCCACATTTGGATGGATATCAAAATTGTCGGCGATTTCCTGTACGGTTACGTCCTTATGCCTTTTTGTAATGTATTGATAAATATAATAACGCGTTGGGTCAGACAAAACACTTGTAATTTTTAATGTTTGCTCCACCTTAGTTCACCTCAGACCACTAATTTGTCTTCATTATAATACAGAGGAAAATAAGGTTTACACTGTTTACACTATATGTTTAGAAAATGTTCACAACTAAATGGCGAAATGATGACAAAATAGTATACAAATGTTATACAAAAGTTATACAATATGTATATAAGATAATTTTGATCGCCAGGAGGTTAACTTAATGGAAGAGCTGACGTTTTATTCATATCCAAGCTGTACTTCATGCCGTAAAACAAAAAAGTGGCTGGTTTCAAACAGCGTGAAATTCAATGAACGTCACATGTTCAAAGATACTCCATCAAAAAATGAATTGCTCCAGATTTTATCGCTGACGACTGAAGGCTTTGATGAACTGCTGGCAACAAGAGGAGAAACTTATAAAAATTTGGGGGTGGATATGGAAGATCTGCCGCTTTCAGAAGTAATCAGACTCGTCATAGAAGAACCGAAGCTGCTTAGACGTCCGATTTTAACTGATGGGAAAAAGCTGATTGTTGGATTTAACCCTGATGCCTTAAAAAAAATTGCGAAATAAATGAAAAAACGGAAGCGTGGCGCTTCCGTTTTTTGTGTACTGGGCTAGCTGGATTCGAACCAACGCATGACGGAGTCAAAGTCCGTTGCCTTACCGCTTGGCTATAGCCCAATAATATGACTTGTTGACGTTACGATAGTTATTATGAATTGAATTGTCACCTTTTATACACATTTAAGTCGGATTTTTTGAAGGAAACAAAACGATTGTGGCGAAATCTCTTTTTATAACCGAAAAAGGTGGTGCATCCTTATTGTTAAATCAATTGAACAGTTAGCGGAAAATGTCTTAAAAGATGCTTTAAGAAGTGGTGCGTCGGACATTCATATTATCCCACGCGAGAAAGACACACTGATTAAATTCAGGCTCGGTAATCAGCTGCTTCCCCGGTACACGCTTGAACAAGCTGATTGTGAGCGGCTCATTTCCCACTTCAAATTCACAGCTTCAATGGATATTGGTGAAAAAAGACGGCCACAAAGTGGTGCTTTTACCTATCAATATCAAGAAATGAAGATAGGCTTAAGGATTTCCACGCTTCCAGCATACCAGAGCGAAAGCATGGTCATTCGTCTCCTTCCCGAACAAAACCAAACTCCTTCATACCAAATATCATTATTCCCATCCACATCAAAAAAACTTATTTCCCTATTAAAGCACGCACATGGCTTGATCATTTTTACTGGCCCAACAGGGAGCGGTAAAACGACAACATTATATTCTATGCTTTCTGAGACCTCGGATTTGGTGAATCGTAATGTCATTACGCTAGAAGATCCAATTGAAAAACCGAGTGATACAGTGCTGCAGGTCCAGGTCAATGAACGGGCTGGAATTTCATATTCTGCCGGCTTGAAGGCAATCCTCCGGCATGATCCGGATATTATAATGGTTGGGGAAATACGGGATAAAGAGACGGCTGAAACGGCTATAAGAGCCTCTTTGACAGGTCATTTGGTACTAACAACGATGCATACGAGGGATGCAAGAGGAGCAATTTACCGGCTGATTGAATTCGGGATTAATTGGCTTGAGATTGAACAGACATTGATCGCAGTAACGGCGCAGAGACTCGTTGAATTGACATGTCCTTATTGCGAGGAGACATGCTCGCCATTTTGCTTTTCAACAGGCAGCGGTAAGAGGGGAAATGTTTTCGAAATTCTTACGGGGAAGGATTTATCTGCGGTACTGAAGGAAGCAAGAGGGGAGCTCCAGAGCTATCATTATAAAACTCTCAAAGATGCGATCCGTAAAGGCATCGCCCTGGGTTTCATCAAGGAATCAGAATACCAGAGGTGGGTTCTCAATGATGGAGAGTAAGTGGCCTGTCGCTGAACAGGCCCGGTTCCTCAAAAGGAGTGGGGAACTGCTGTCGCGAGGTTATTCTTTGGCGGAAGCGATTGAATCCATGACTTTTTACTTGGAGAAGAAAAGGAAAGAGGAGGTCAAAAGAAGCATTGAAAAGCTGCGTGAGGGATTTCCCTTTTATTTGATCCTTGCAGAATTGAAATTTAAAAAGGACTTGGTCAGCTATGTTTACTTTGCCGAGCAGCATGGCGGACTGGCCCGTACCTTAACAGAGGGCAGCGACATGGTCCTTAAGCGGGAAGCCGACTACCAGAGATTAAAAAGGCTCGCTGCCTATCCAATATTTCTAGTAATGCTTACATTAATTTTATTTTTTTTCGTTAACAAAATCTTACTGCCGAAATTCCATTCACTTTTTACAGACATGAATCTTGCCCCGAATATCTTTATGAAAACCATCGCGGCGGCAGCCGATATCCTTCCTTTCGCGCTCTATTTTCTTCTAAGTCTCACTGCATTGCTTGCCTTATACTACATCTTTAGCTTTAAGAACCTTCACCCACTAAAACAAATAATGAAGCTTGTGAAGCTGCCGTTTGCTGGCAAATTTGTCAGGCTTTTTTACTCACACTATTTCTCGGTTCAGTTAAGCTATTTGTTTTCTGGCGGCCTTTCTGTGCTAGCTGCATTGAAGGTGTTCGAGCAAAACCACCATGAACCTTTTTCAAAGGAAATAGGAAAGGACATGATTTCGAAATTGGCTGCTGGCCAGGATTTTGACAGAGCAGTTGGAGAGTATCCATTTTTTGAAGAAGAGCTGCCGAGGATCATCAGGCATGGGCAAAAGAATGGCAAGCTCGATCAGGAGCTTTACTTTTACAGCAGGCACTGTTTGAAAGAACTTGAAGAAAAGTCGGAAAAAGCGTTGAAGACAGTGCAGCCTATTTTGTACAGCTTCATAGGCCTGCTTGTCGTTTCGCTGTATCTAGCTATCTTGTTGCCGATGTTCCAGATGATGAAAGGAATTTAATAACTTTTTAATGCGAAAAAATAAAGGAGAATACATGATGAAAAATCAAAAAGGTTTTACTTTGATAGAAATGATGATTGTTTTGCTCGTTATCTCCGTTCTTCTTATCATTACAGTCCCAAATATTTCTTCACATAGTTCAAATATCAATACAAAGGGCTGCGAGGCATATATGAAAATGGTCGAGGCCCAAGTTCAGGCATATAAAATAGATAAAAAAGTGACTCCTACCTTCGCTGAGCTTCATAGTGATGGATACTTAAAAAGTGCAGATGCCGCTTGTCCAGACGGAACTCTTATTGAAATTACTACATCAGGGGCAGTGCAGAAGAAATCAACGACTGGAACCGGCGGATGAATCACTCTGGCGGTTTTACAATGGTCGAAATGCTGATTGTGCTTTCAGCCTTCCTGATGCTTTCCCTCACATCCGCATTCCTGTTTTCACCCCAAAAGGACATGCTTGAAAAGGATCTTTTCTTTTCACAATTTAAATCCGACCTTCTATACAGCCAACAATATGCGATTTCCCATCAAGAGACAATTACGGTCCATATCATGCCGGAAAATAATTATTACTATATCCGGGGAACGGATTATGCTGCTCCGTATTTGGCCCAGAGACATTATTCATCCCAAATCAAGTTGCAAAAAGGCACGATGAATCTATTATTTCACTACATGCCGGATGGGAATATCGATAGCTTCGGGTCTATATATGTCACTGAAGGTTCAAAGAAATACAAGTTGATGATCCAAATTGGAAAGGGCAGGTTTTATGTTTTGGAGGAATGATGGATTTTTTCTTAGTGAAATGCTGCTATCACTGGCTGCGTTTTTGATGGGTAGTGCAATATTGCTCCCGATTGCCATTCATATCATCAACCAGACAGTGGAGTCCGAAAAAAGTGCGGCAGCGAGTAATTTATTGTATGACGAACTGATGTATTTAAAAATTACAGGAACCAATTCTGGCAGAAGACTCATTGAACAGAATGGCGACCATTATGAAGTGGTGGTAACTAAGATTGAGGAAGATTCTTCATGGGAGGTTTGTATTTATTATGATATCGCTCAGAAGCAATATGAAAAATGTGCTCCCGCAGAGTGAACGAGGCTTCACCATGGTTGAGATGCTTTTATCTGTTCTGCTCTTTTTGCTGATTGCCTCGATGCTGCCTTTAGGTATGAAAATCATCCTTAATTACCATGCAGCTGATACTGCAGTGAGGAAAATGGAATGGGAGGTCTTCAGCAGCCAAGTAAAAAAGGAAGTCCGATCAGCACAGCAATTGACTGTCCAGCCTGATAAGCTTCTGATGAAAATCGATGGCCAATTCATTCTTTATGATAAATATGCTTCAAGTATGAGGAGGAGAGTGAATTACCAGGGTCATGAAATCTTGGTGCAAAATTTATCAAGCTTCAGCTTCGGCAAAATAGCTGATGGTGTAGAGATAAAGGCTAAGGATGTACAAGGAAAGGATTATTCTGTTAGGATCCACCAATTTCACCAAACCGGGGGTGTAGAGCCATAAATCAAAAAGGGTTTGTTTATCCGTTATCTATGATCCTTTTAGTCTTGATATCAATCTTTTTGCTGATAGTGACAGAGAACTATCTTGCAGGGAAAAGATTCGCAAAAGAAACAGAGACAATACGGCTGCAAGAATACTATTTGCTCTGTTCGGTCAAACAGGCTGAGGCCATGCTGCGGGATGGATTTTTTCCGGATTCAGGAATTATGAATTATGAGTTAGGCCATGTTACATTTCAAAAACAAGCTCTATCAGGAAGTGTGGAGGAAGTGACCTTTAATCTTAAGCTGGACAGTGGGGAGAAAGCTCTTGGCATTGGCCAATATGACAAGGTTACTGGTGCGATGGTAAGATGGAGAGAAAAGAACTGATGGGTGATTAAGAGATATGGAAGCTATATATTTAATTGGGTTCATGGGGTCTGGCAAGACTACCGTATCACAGGAATTGGCCGAAAATTTGGAAATAGCTGTATACGACACAGACCGCGAGATTGTCAAGCTGGCCGGCAAGACTATAAATGAAATTTTTGCAATTGATGGTGAAGAAAAATTCCGTGTTCTTGAGTCTGAAGTTTTACATTCTATGCCTTTAGCTGATGCCGTTGTCTCCACTGGAGGAGGAATTATTGGCTCGGAAAAGAACAGGTTGCTCTTAAAAGAAAAAATGAATGTAGTTTTCTTGAATGCGGATTTCAGCACCATTATGGAGAGGTTGAAAGATGATGATACCAGGCCGTTATTAAGTCAAGACAATATGGAGGCTGCAGAAAAACTGTACAACCTCAGGCTGCCATTATACCGAGAGGCGGCAAATATTGAGGTTGATGCATCCGGTAAAACAGTTTCAACAATCGCTGATGAAATCATCCAGCGTATGAAAAAGTAAGTCATGGTTATACTTGATAACGTATGAAGGATGGTGTAACCATGAAAACAAATGATTATGTTAAATACCTTACCCAGACTGTTGTAAAATATATTGACCAACCAAAGGAAGAGCGCAGGAAGATGAAGCAGGCGAAAAAAGAAGCAGAAGCTACCTTTATGTTCAGGTGGTTTGGTATCCTGCCGTTCATGTTGATGTCGAGCATAAAAAAGAAAAAGAACAAATAAAAGAACAAAAAATTGGAAAGCCCGGCTAAAGCGATAGCCGGGTTTGTTTTTGTTAAGGAATTTATAAAGTTATTGAGGTGTAGATAACTCCATGTAGTTTTCTTAATCCACTCCAGCGCCTAACCCCTCGAGTCGCTTGTCTAGTTGCGGCTCCTAACTCCTCGAGACGTTTCGATCCTGTCAATGAAGTCAAAGACCGACTTCACTGTCAGGCCCTCAAATGCTTGTCGGAGTTGGGCAGTCGCCTATACTTTTCGATTTCGGTCCGCCAAATGAAGTCAAAGAACGACTTCACTGGTCGGCCCTCCAGCGCTTGTCGGGGCTAAACAAGGCGCTTGCGCTTTTTGTTCTGACAGAAGATGTTACTTCCAGAAAAGGACGGGAATTATAGTAAAAAACATCGGTTGGAGGA
>NZ_JBIQOE010000267.1:0-7185 GCF_047739415.1 Mesobacillus sp.
GACAAGAGGTTGAGGGGGTAAAGCGGGGAGGGGAAAACTTTATTACAAAGAGACAGCCATTCTAAGAATAGGGCTTTTTGGTCCCTTTTTAATTTTGTCAACAATCCTTTTGCCAAAATGCAGTTTTCATTAAATTGAAACAGCTTTGTAAACGCTTTAATATGAAACTAGAAAGTTAATTCTTCTATTTGGAGGGGAAATCTAGATGAACGAATCTGTTAACAATAAACAAGATGTCAAAGTGAGGATACAAAGATTCGGAAGTTATTTAAGCGGTATGGTTATGCCAAATATCGGCGCCTTTATTGCATGGGGCTTGATTACGGCATTATTCATCCCGACTGGCTGGCTTCCAAATGAAGATCTGGCAAAGCTTGTTGGCCCAATGATCACATTCCTGCTGCCATTATTGATTGGTTTTACTGGCGGTAAAATGATTTACGATGTCCGAGGTGGGGTAGTCGGTGCGACTGCAACAATGGGTGTCATCGTTGGTACTGATATTCCAATGTTCCTTGGCGCAATGATCATGGGACCTATTGGCGGATGGGTAATCAAGAAGTTTGACCAGGCCATCCATGGAAAAGTAAAATCTGGTTTTGAAATGCTCGTCAATAATTTCTCAGCTGGTATTCTTGGCGGCCTTTTAACTTTATTGGCATATAAGGGAATCGGTCCGGTTGTACAAGGAATTAGCAATGTGCTTGCAAGTGGAGTTGAAGCCATTATCAATGCAAAGATGCTGCCACTGGCTAACATCTTTATCGAGCCAGCAAAAGTATTATTCCTGAACAACGCAATCAATCATGGTATTTTAAGTCCATTGGCAATCGACCAGGCGGCAGACGCTGGAAAATCAATTCTATTCCTGCTTGAAACAAACCCAGGACCTGGTTTGGGAATCCTGCTTGCTTTCTGGTTATTTGGAAAAGGAACTGCAAAGCAAACGGCACCGGGTGCAGTCATCATCCACTTCCTTGGTGGTATCCATGAGATTTACTTCCCGTATATCCTGATGAAGCCTATGCTGATTCTTGCAGCGATTGCTGGCGGAGTGAGCGGAGTGTTCACATTCACCCTTCTTGATGCAGGTCTTGTAGCAGCTCCATCACCAGGAAGTATCTTCGCGCTGCTTGCGATGACACCAAAAGGCGGTTACTTCGCAACTCTTGCGGGTGTAATTGTAGCCACAGCAGTTTCATTCGCGGTTGCATCATTAATCTTGAAAACAAGTAAGGCAACAGAGGAAGACTTGACTACAGCTGCAGCTAAAATGGAAGAAATGAAGGGCAAGAAGAGCTCTGTTTCATCCGCATTAACTAGCCAGTCAGCTGAAGTAAAAGCTGTTGATGTCAACAAAATCGTGTTTGCCTGTGATGCAGGTATGGGTTCGAGTGCGATGGGTGCTGGTATCCTAAGAAATAAAGTCCAAAAAGCAGGTCTGGATCAGACGGTCATCAATACTGCGATCAATAATCTTCCAGAAGACGCAGATGTTGTTATTACACATAAAGATTTGACAGATCGTGCGAAAGCAAAGCTTCCAAATGCTACTCACATCTCGGTCGACAACTTCTTGAACAGTCCTAAATATGATGAATTAATCAATTCACTGAAGAAATAAGTTAAGTGCCCAGCCAGTTTTGGCTGGGCTTTTACTTATTAAATCTTGTCAACAACTCAATTGACTAATTCTTGTTTATCATTTGTTGTATAAGGGGATATTACATTTTAAAATAGAATTGTCAGGATGAAATTTCAATTTTGTCAACAACCTAAGAGGGGTTGGATTTCATCAGACTGGGGGGTGACCTTAATGTATATTTCAGCGAGAGAAAGGCAGCTTTTAGAAATCTTGCTGACTGAAAAGGAAGAAATGACAGTTAAAGATCTCGCAGACAAGATTGGTGTAAGCGGAAGGACAGTTCATCGGGACTTGAAGAATATTGAAGATATCCTGATGGAATATGAGCTTACCCTGCTAAAAAAATCAGGAGTCGGCGTCCAGATCTCTGGTGACCCAGAGAAAATACACCAATTGGAGCTTTTTCTGTTTAATCTTTTTCATACAGAATACACTCCTGACGAACGGCAGACGATCATCCTATGTGAACTGCTGGAAACAAAAGGCCCAGTAAAGCTGCTTGGATTGGCCAATGATCTAAACGTCACAATTGCAACTGTCAGCGCAGATTTATCAAAATTAGAAGACAAGCTGGAATCCTTTGGTTTGAGCCTGATCAGAAAAAGAGGGTATGGAGTCGAGCTTGAGGGAGATGAAGCTGCCAAAAGACGGGCTATGAGAAACCTGATTTCAGCTCATCTGGATGAATCCGAAATCCTTTCCCTGGCAAGAGAGAGCATCCAAAAGCGGTCAACTCAGCAAATGAACACAATTTCTGAAAGGCTTTTGGGACTGGTGGAAAAGCAGAAGCTGCTGATTGTTGAAAAAGTAGTGGATTCCATCATACAGGAACTGCCTTTTGCAATGGCGGACAGTGCTTATATTGGACTGGTTGTCCATCTTGCCCTGGCAATCGAAAGAATCCAGAAAGGTGAAGGAATTGCTATTAATCCATCCTATATGGAGGATCAGCAGTCCTCAAAGGAATATAAATTCGCTGCAAAAATCGTTGCTCAACTGGAGCGGGTTTTTAATATTGAAATCCCTGAAGCCGAAGTGGCCTATATCACCATGCACCTTAAAGGCGCGAAACTGAGGCATGACAATGAGTATTTAATGGAAGAATCAAGCCTGCAGGTTGCACTAAAGGCAAAGCAGCTGATTGATTATGTTGAAAAAAAGGTAGGAACAGAACTATCGTCGAACCGTTCCTTATTTGAAGGTCTTGTCATGCATTTGAAGCCAGCGATGTATCGGATCAAACAGGGGATGGGCATCAGTAACCCTTTAACAGACAAGGTTAAAAAGGATTATCCGGAGCTGTTTTCCATTGTTGAACAGGCAGCAGAGGAAGTTTTTCCTGAACATCATGTTCCTGATGAGGAAGTTGGCTATCTTGTCATGCATTTTGGTGCAGCAGTCCTCGGGCGCAGGGAGCTTGCTGACTTTAAAACACTGGTCATCTGTTCGAGCGGCATCGGCACATCTAAAATGCTTGTTACCAGACTGCAAAAAGAGTTTCCGGAGCTGAAGAATGTCCAGAATGTATCTGTCATGGAATTCAAAAAGTTAAAGGAATCTGATTACCAGCTCGTCATTTCGACGATTCCAATCCCTGAATCCAACGACTACATCATCGTCAGTCCAATGCTGAACAAAGATGAAATTGAAAAGATTCGTTCATTCATCAATAAATATAAAATCATCAACAATTCCGATCGTAGTCTTCCATTTTCAAGCCAAGACTCCGTGAAAACAAAAAACGCGGATAATTTCATAGAGGAATTGCAAACTGTTCAAAAATACAGTGAAACGATAGCCAAACTTCTTATGGGTTTTGAATTGGTTAAAATAAGGGAACGGAAAACTATTGACGAAATCTTATATCTGGCTGTTCAACAGCTATCTCAAAAACAGGCTGTAGAGAATATCGATTTTGTGGTAGATGCGTTAAAAAGAAGGGAACAATTAGGAGGATTGGGTGTTCCAGGTACTGCCATGGCACTTTTCCATGCCCGTTCCCCTGGCGTCATTCACTCGAGCTTTACCATTCATTCTCTGGAGTATCCAATCATCACAGCAGGCATGGATGGTTCCCCTATGGAAGTCAAGTTCCTGCTCTTAATGCTTTCACCTGAGGAACCGGATGAAAAAACGCTTGAGGTACTTAGCCATTTAAGTTCATTGCTGATTGAAAGCGAAGAAAGTACAGCTATTTTTGAAACAAATCATGAAAATCAAATTGCATCCTATTTATCAACAAGGTTCAAGCAATTTTTTACCGAAAAAATAGAACATCTAAGGAGTGTATGAATATGTCATCAATCTTAACGAAGGAAAATATCGTATTAAATAAGTCGCTAAACACAAAGGAAGAAGCAATCAAGCTGACTGGCAGCGTGCTGGTCGAAAGAGGATATGTTGAACCTAGCTATATCGAAAAAATGCTTGAGCGAGAAGAATTGACATCCACTTATATGGGGAATTTCGTAGCGATTCCGCATGGCACGGAGGATTCCAAGCAATTTGTAAAAGAATCCGGCATTTCGTTTATACAGGTGCCAGAGGGTGTCGATTTCGGAGGAGGAAACATTGTTAAGCTTCTAATCGGCATTGCTGGCAAAAACGACGAGCACCTAAGCATTTTATCCAATATTGCGATCGTTTGCTCAGAAGAAGAAAATATTGAAAAGCTCATTTCAGCAAAATCACCAGAAGAAATTTTAGAGATTTTTGAAGGAGTAAACTAATATGCTAGCCGTACACTTTGGAGCAGGAAATATTGGGCGCGGTTTTATCGGGAACCTATTATATCACTCAGGCTACGAAACGGTTTTTGTAGACGTTAATGCTGAAATTGTTAATTTGCTCAATGAAAAGAATGAATATAAAGTGGTTCTGGCAGAGCCTGGCCAGCAAGAAGATGTAATTAAAAATGTCAGAGCTATTAACAGCGCGGAGAATCCAGATCAAGTGATCCAGGCAATTGCAGAGGCTGATTTGGTGACAACTGCGATTGGTCCGAATATTCTTCCTTTTATCGCGGGATTGGTGGCAGAGGGCCTGCGTAAAAGAGCTGCACAGTCAGACAGGCCGCTGAACATCATCGCATGTGAGAATATGATTGGCGGAAGCACTCTTTTAAAAGAAAAGGTGTTTGAAAAGTTAACCGAAGCAGAAATTGCTCAATTTGACGACCGGTTCGGATTCCCGGATTCAGCTGTAGACCGGATTGTACCGAATCAGACGAATGAAGACAAACTGATGGTGAAGGTAGAACCATTCTATGAATGGGTAGTAGAAGAAACAAAGCTTGTCGGCGAAAAACCGGGAATCAAGGGAATCACGTATGTTCAGGATTTGGTCCCTTATATTGAACGGAAATTGTTCACAGTTAATACGGGCCATGCATTGGCAGCCTATTTTGGATATTACTTCGGGGAAGAAACCATCAATCAAGCAATGGAAAACCCGCAAATCCGTGAGCTTGTTGAAGGTGCGCTGAATGAAAGCGGCGAGTTCCTGGTCAAGAAGTACGGATTCAATGCAGAAGATCACGATAAATATATACAAAAGATTCTTCAGCGCTTCTCCAATTCGCATATCGTCGATGAAGTGACAAGGGTCGGCCGTTCCCCAATCAGGAAGCTCGGTCCTAATGACCGCCTTGTAAGCCCGGCAAGACAGTATTCCGAAGTAGTAGGAAAAGAACCTGTCAACCTTCTAAAAGGAGTAGCCGCAGCGTTCTTATACGATTTCCAGGGTGACGAGGAAGCAGTCAAAATCCAGAGCACAATCGAGGAAAATGGGATTGAAAAAGCCATCGAAACCTTTACCCAAATTGCCCCGGAATCACCACTTTTCAACACGATTATCAAACAGTATAAACAGTTGAAGGAAAATAAATAAACACGGTAAACACGGGGACGGTTCTTCTGGTTCATGAATGGTGTAAAAGCCAATACATGAAACATGAGAACCGTCCTATTTTTCCGTGGACATGGCATCAGGTAGACAAAGGTATGGTTCTTGTATCTCGCAAAAAAATATGTAAATGTTAGAGGCGGTAGAACGGATGATCTCGAATCTAAGGGGATTAAAGCTGCTTAGCGTGATTCAGTATAAACAGGATCTCTTGAAGCGGAATGAGGATTAAAAGCAATTAATCTTTATCATAAACGGGTGATGAGAAGAGCATGGGGACGTACCTATACTGTATCCTGTGTAGTAGACACATTAAAAAAAGTCTGCTGCACAGGATCTTTTTATGTACAATAGATTAAAAATAGTGCGGGAGAGAGTATGAGTAAAAAATTATTCTCGAAAGGAGCAAGGGGACGTACCTTTTGCTCCCTTTTCATGATCAATTTTGGAAGCAAAAGGTCCGTCCCTCTGCTTTGAGACAGCAGACCGACAATCGCCAGCTATAATCTCCGGTATATCTTGCTCTTTCCATGAATTTGCGAGTGGTCTTAAATTAATTAGGTCACTCTATTAAGAGAGATGAACGAAATGGAGGAGTAAAATGTGAAGCGGGTTTTCAAGGCTGGATTGGGTATGGCGGTTTTGTTTGCTTTGATTGTTTGTTGTGGGATTTTCTTATTTTCTCAGGGAGCTCTAGCCAATACCAATAGGGTGGCTATTCAAGATCAGCAACTTAAGAATGTATCTTATATCAAATCGGAAACGAAGCCTGACCCTGAATTGGAAAGAGCGTTCAGTAAAGAATTTGGGATTAAACGAGGAGAGGACAGGGTGCGGTATTTTTATAATCGCATTGACTTGAACGGGGATGAAGTTCCTGAGACATTTGTCTATCTGATAGGTCCTTTTGTGTGTGGAACAGGAGGATGCAGCGGCCTTGTTTTAGAACGTGTCAATGGCGGATATGAAGTCATATCCCGCTTCAGTTTAGTCAGAACGCCTGTCATTATCAGTGAAGTGAAAACCAATGGCTGGAAAAACATCATTATGTATGTAACAGGAGGGGGAATTGAACCAAGTTACCGCGTATTAAAGTTTGATGGGGAAACATACCCTTTGAACCCATCGATTCAACCTGAAGTGGAAAGCGAAAACATAAAAGGAATTGGAATCATTAGTGATGATATTACGGAAAACACAGGGATAAAATTTTAGCGGAACAAGGGGATGTCTCTCGTTTCAAGCGTCTTGGGAGCAAGGGGACGTACCTTTTGCTCCCTTTTCGTGATTAATTTTGGAAGCAAAAGGTCCGTCCCGTTGTCTTTTTTATTTGGAAAATTTAATTGTAATTGTTAGATATTGGTTTAAAATTATGATTAGTAAATCATATATAAGGTGAGGTTGGGTCATGGGTTTCCAAAGATGGCTTCGTATTTTACTGCCTGAGCTTCAATTGGTTGATTATGTGCAGGCTAAGGGATTCAGGGGCAAGAAACAGCGGTTGGGTGGACAGGCGCAGGCGATGATTCATCCTGGTCCATTGAGGACGGAATCGGTAGGTGACAGTCCGCAGCATGTTCCACATTCTGTTGGCGGTGTCGGGGAAGTAGTCAAGGATGCGAAGTATGGTATGAAAC